>JANOUM010000381.1:0-7963 GCA_031416855.1 Rhodoferax sp.
GGCTGGCTCGTCACACCCTTGCTGGTTGTCGTCACCGCCTGGTTCATGAGCCTGCAGCACGAACTGCTGCATGGCCACCCCACACGCAGCAAGGCGTTCAACCGGCTGCTCGCCCTGGCGCCGCTCAGCGCCTGGTACCCCTACGACATCTACCGCGACAGCCACATGGCCCACCACCGCGACGAGTGGCTGACCACACCCGGCATCGACCCGGAATGCAACTACGTGGAGCACGCCCACTACACCCGCATGACGGCGGTGCGCCGGGGCCTGAGCTGGGCTAAACGCACGGTGGCCGGGCGCCTGGTGCTCGGGCCGGCGCTGACGATCCCGGAGGTCTGGGCCGACATTGTCACCGGGCCGCGCCAGCGCGGATGGGCCTGCGTGCGCACCTGGGCCGTGCACATCGTATTGCTCGCCACCATGCTGTGGTGGGTTCAGCAGCAGTCCGGCATCACGCCCTGGCACTACCTGTTCGGCATTGCGTACCCGGCGCTGGGCCTGGCGATGTTGCGCTCGTTCTACGAACACCGGCCAGCCGCACTGCCCGCCCACCGCATCGTCATCAACGAGGCCTCCCTACCGTGGCGCCTGCTCTACCTGAACAACAACTACCACTCGGTGCACCACGACCATCCGTCGCTGCCCTGGTACCGCATACCGGCTGTATTCCGGGCCGATCGCGACGGCTACCTGCACCGCAATGGCGGGTTCCTCGTTCCGGGGTATGGCCACGTGTTGTTGAACCACGCATTCAAGCCGGTCGATTCGCCGGTGCACCCGGGTTTCGAGCCCTCCCGGACTTATGTCTGAACCACCCCGCAGCCCGCGCGCGGCCTCGCTGCCGATGTACCAGGTCCACCGCGGGGCGGTGGTCGCGATGTGGGAGGGCATGGCCGGCCACTTGCGCGCCGCTGGCGTGGCGGACCTTCCCTCGGCCCTGACGTGGCCCGACGACATGGCGGCCCACTGGCTCGCGCCGGATCTGCTGTTGAGCCAGGCCTGCGGCTTTCCCCTGGTGACCGTCCTCGACGGGCGGGTGCAACTCGTCGGCGCGTTCCACTACGACGCGCCCGGCTGCGACGGGGTGCTCAACCGCAGCCAGATCGTGGTGCGGGATTCCGACCCGGCGCAGACCCTGGAGGACCTGCGGGGCCGACGTGTCGCCGTCAACGGCCCCGCCTCGCAATCCGGCTATAACAGCCTGCGCGCGCTGGTGCTGCCCCTGGCGCGGGCGGGCCGCTTCTTCGGCGCAACCCACATCTCCGGGGCGCACCACCTGTCGGTCATGGCCGTGCGCGACGGTCTGGCCGATGTGGCTTGCGTAGACTGTGTCAGCCTGGCCGGTTTCCACAGGCACCGAAGCGACATCACTGCGGGCACCCGGGTGCTGGGCGAGACGGCCGCCTACCCGGGCCTGCCGCTGATCACCTCCAGCAGCACGACGCCGGCGACGCTGGCGGCCTTGCGCGACGCCTTGACCTGGGTGACACAGGCCCCCGCCATGGCGCAGGTGCGCGAAGACCTGTTCATCCGCGCATTCGAGGTGCTGCCGACGACGCGTTATCAGGTGTGCCGCGACATGCATGCCATGGCCGACGCAGCCGGAGTGGGTTTCGCCTGACCGGGGCCGGCCGTACTCGCCCAAACCGGCCGAGTCGAGTCGAGTCGAGTCGAAAGGAGGCCATGCACACCGATCTGCCGCCCGCAGGTTCCCCGCAGCACAACGCGCGGAGCGACGCGCCAGCCGACACCGTCGGCGCGCCGAACGAGGTGTCATGGGACAGCATTTGGACCCCCGACACACTGGCGTCGTGCACCCATGACCTCTACCGCGCGCGCCTCGCGCGCGTGCGCAGCCACATGCGGCAGGCCGGGCTGCCCGCGCTGCTGATCGTCGACCCCAACAACATCTTCTACGCCACGGGCGCCCGGAACATGATGGTGTTCTGCCTGCGCGCGCCGACGCGTTATCTGCTGGTGCTGGAGCCCGGCCCCACGGTGCTGTACGAATACGGTGGTGCGGAACACCTGGCCCGCGGGCTGCCGACCATCGACCACATCAAGCCCTCGATCGCCGTCTCCTACCTCGGTTCGGCCGGCGTGCCGGGTGAGGCCTGCGACCGATTTGCGCGCGAGATTGCAGACACCGTGCGCGCGTTCGGCCAGGGCCTTGACGCGCTGGGTGTGGACCGTTTCCCGTTCGCGGCCACCGACGCCCTGCGCCGCCAGGGTTTCAGACTGCGCGACGCCGACGAGGTTTTCGTGCCGGCACGGGCCGTGAAGCTGCCGATCGAGATGCCGTATGTGCGCGAGTCGATGCGCCGCGTGCTCGAAGGCGTGGCCCGCCTCGAACAGGCGATCGAGCCAGGTCGCACCGAGGCACAGGTGTGGGCCGAATTCTGGTTCGACCTGATGCAGAAGGACGGCCAGTACGTGACCACCCGATTGTTCCAGAGCGGCCCGCACACCTTCCCGTATTTCCAGGAGTGTGGCGGGCGTGTGATGCAACACGGCGAACTGGTCTGCCTGGACACCGATGCCCTGGGCTTCGAAGGCTATTCATCCGACCTGTCCCGCTCGTTCCTGTGCGGCGACGCTCGCCCCAACCCGGTACAGCGCCAGCTCTACCAACTGGCCCGCGAGCAGATCGAAACCAACGCCGCGCTGCTACGCCCGGGCATGGCGTGGTGCGAGTTTGCCGAACGCGCCTGGGCCTGCCCCGACACCTACCGCCCCTACCGCTACGGCCTGATCGGGCACGGCATCGGACTGGCCGGCGAGTTCCCCAACATCCCGCACCATGATCCGGCAATGCCGTACCCCGGGATCGGGCACATCGAGCCGGGCATGGTGGTCTGTCTGGAGAGCTACATCGGCTCACCGCAGGCCGGGCAGGGCATCAAGCTGGAGAACCAGTACCTGGTACATGACACCGGTGTGGAGTGCTTGTCGCCCTACCCGTGGGACCGACGGCTGGCCGGCTGAACCCGGGCGACCGGTGCTGCACCGGCTAGATCGTCACGCCACCGTCGATCACCAGGCTCTGGCCGGTGACAAAGGATCCGGCGCGCGACGCCAGGAACACGGCGGCACCGGCGATCTCGTCCGGCTCCCCGATGCGCCGCAGCGGCGTGGTGGCCGTGCGTTTGGCCAGCAGGGCTTCGTCCTCCCACAGGGCGCGCGCAAAGTCGGTCCGGATCAGGCCTGGCGCAATGCAGTTCACACGGATGTTGTGCTGGCCGTACTCGACCGCCAGGTTGCGCGCCAGTTGCATGTCGGCAGCCTTGCTGATGCCGTAAGCGCCAATTACCGGTGTGCCACGCAACCCGGCGATCGACGACACGATGATGATCGAGCCCGAGCGGCGGGTGATCATCTGCGGCACGCAACTGCTGATCAGCCAGTGGTTGGAGATGATGTTGTTGTCCAGGATCTTGCGGAACTGCTCGTCCGCAATGCCCGCCTGCGGCCCGTAATACGGGTTGCTGGCCGCGTTGCACACCAGGATGTCGATGCGCGCCCACGCACCCAGCGTTCGGGCCACCAGCTGCTCGAGATCGGCCTTGGACGAGATGCTGGCCGGGACCACCATGGCGCGCCCGGCACCGTGCTGCGCATTGATCGCCGCCGCCACCTCGGCACAGGCCGCCTCCTTGCGTGAAGAAATCACCACCCGCGCGCCATGTTGCGCCAGGCGTTCGGCGATGGCGCGGCCAATGCCGCGCGACGAGCCGGTGACGACGGCCACCTGGCCGTCGAGATCGAACAGGTTCATGGTGGGGGTTCCTTTCGATGGGGGATGGCGGATTGTGACGGCACAAATTGCCCAAAAGGGGCTCAGGGAAGTTCAAGTCGCAGGTGCGCAGCCACGACCCGCGGCGACCAGGGCGCCTGGCCCGGCCACAATGCAGTGGGGCGCGGCCTGTGAATGGGCAGGCGCCGCGCGGACCGGCACCATAGGGTGCCGAAGCCACCGCACCAACCGGAACCTGGAATGATTGATCTGTACACCTGGACGACGCCCAATGGCCGCAAGGCTTCCATCATGCTGGAGGAAACCGGCCTGGCCTACCGCGTGAAACCGGTCGACATCGGCAAGGGTGAGCAGTTTGCGCCGGAATTTCTGGCCATCAGCCCCAATAACCGGATCCCGGCGATCGTCGACCACGACGGACCGCAGGGCCAGCCAATGCCACTGTTCGAATCAGGCGCCATCCTGCTCTACCTGGCCTATAAGACCGGCAGGTTTCTGCCCGTGGACGTGACGCAGCAGTTCAAGGTGATCCAGTGGCTGATGTTCCAGATGGGGGGCGTCGGGCCGATGTTCGGCCAGGTACACCACTTCCTGCGCGCGGCACCCGAGCCGGTGCCCTACGCGATCGCGCGTTACACCAACGAAGCGCGACGGCTGTACAAGGTGCTCGACCAGCAACTGCAGGGGCAGCAGTTCATTGCCGGCGCGTATTCCGTTGCCGACATCGCCACCTACCCCTGGATCGCGCGGCACGCATGGCACACGGTGGATCTGGGCGAGTTTCCTGCCGTCAAACAATGGTTCGAGCGCATGGGTGCGCGGCCCGCAGTGCAAAGGGGCATGGCGGTGCCATGAACGGGCCGGCGGGCCACATGGGCGCGGGCGCCGGTGGCGACGCGAAACGAACGCGCGCGGCGCACCCGCACCTACACGTTGTCGCGCGCGATCCGCGTGTTCCAGCACCGGCTGAAAACCTGCTCCTCTCCATGCCAGGCGTCCAGCCGGGCGTGCAGCACAAAGTGCGTGTCAGTGCAGCTGATCCGGGTCTGCGCCTCGGTGCGAACGCGCCAGCCCGTGCGGCCGATGGTGGTGGTCAGGCTGATTTCCTGTTCGGCGCTCAGCGGGTCGTCGGGGTGGATCGAAAAGCGCAATTCGCCACCGGCGTCGTAGTCCACGTCGGTATCGGTGGTGCGCCAGGCCCCGCGGTCCCGGGTGCGCACCAGCTGCACGCGGCCATCTGGCGAGGTCTGGTCGATCAGGTCGAGCGGGCGGGTGGTCGCACGGGCACGGGTTTCCTGCAAGGCCACTGGCGCCGAGCCTTCGGGTTCGGCAAACGGTGCCAGGCCGGCATCGGCTGCGGCATCGGGCGGGCGCACCGGCAAGCGCAACACGCTGCTGCCGCCTTGCACGGTCACGGTGGCGATTGCTGGTGACGGCCAGGCGATCGGCCAATAACTGGTCGACACGGCCAGGCGCAGGCGATGCCCCGCCGGGAGCACCTGCGCCAGGCCACACAACACGATACGGACGCGGTAGGTTTGCCCCGGCACCAGGGCCTGCGGATCGGCGTCGCCGTCGCGGTGTGACAGGTTCAACAACCCATAGGTCAGACGCAACGAGCTGCCATCGGGCGCCACGTCGCACAGGCGTGCGGCCAGCAGGGCCTGCGGCTGGTCAACCGTGATGTCGAGCTCCAGTTCGGCTTCGCCCAGCAACTCCAGGGCTTCGTTCAAAGGCTCGGTATCCAGGCACAGGCTGAGCGCATCGTCACCGCGCTGGTCGTCCGACAGGTCCGGCCCCACGCCATAGGAGCACTGGTAACCGGCCTGCAGACCGGTAGTCTGCGGGCTGTGGATGTGCAGCGGATGCGGCTCGGCGGCTTGTGCCTGCAGCCCGGCCTGGTTGAGGTGCAGCACCTGCGGCGCGCGGCCAGCCGGCGGCCAAACCGGTTCAGCCACCCAGCGGCCCGGCCAGTCGAGCACCAGCTTGGCGGGTTGGACCCAGTCGCCCATCCACACCCGCAGCATCGGCTCGTCCATGATGCCGGTGTCTTTGTCCTTGAGCCAATGGTCCCACCAGCGCAGTGCCTCCTGCAGGAAACCGATGGCTGGGCCCGGCCGGGCAAGATGTGGCACAGCATGCGCCCACGGGCCGATCAGCGCTTTCTTCGGGACGCTCAGTTGCTCCAGCATGGGCAGGACGTTGCGCGCATAACTGTCCTGCCAGCCGCTGATGGCATAAACCGGAACCTGGATGCGGCTGTAGTCTTCACACACCGAGCCGGGCTTCCAGTAGTCGTCGCGGCGCTGGTGCGAGAGCCAGGTTTCCAGCGGTAAAACGGTGTTCTCCAGGCGCTCCATCCACATGGCGCGCCAGCGCTCGCCCACCACCGCCGGATCGGGCGGGCTCGCCGTTCCCGACAGCAGTGTGCCGCCCCAACTGGTGTTGCCCTCGATCATGCAGCCGCCCATGTAGTGGCAGTCGCCGTTGTAGCGGTCGTGCGCGAAACCCATGGGCATGATGGCCCGGAGCGCCGGCGGCTGCAGGGCCGCTACTTGCAGTGCGTTGAGGCCGCCCCAGCTGATGCCCCACATGCCGACGCGGCCGTTGCACCAGGGCTGCCGCGCCAGCCAGGCAATCACCTCGGCGCCGTCACGCATCTCCGGCAAGTCGTATTCGTCCAGCATCAGGCCTTCGGAATCGCCGGTACCGCGAATGTCGACCCGCACGGCCGCATACCCGTGCCCGGCCAGATAGGGCTGGGTCACGGAATCGCGGTAGCTGGTGCCGTCGCGCCGCCGGTACGGCAAGTACTCCAGCACCGCCGGCACCGGGTCGGCCTCGGCGTCCACCGGTAGCCAGATACGGGCCGCGAGCCTGGTGCCGTCCGGCAGGGGGATCCAGGCCGTCATGATCTCGCGCACAGGGCGCGCGAATCGATCGATGGTTTTCATCGCGCCGGGTCGAGTGAGAACGGAAAGTGGCAACGCAGCTTGCGCCCCGGGCCAAGATCGGTCAGCGCCGGCGCCTCGCCGCTGCAACGCGCCTGCGCCACCGGGCAGCGCGTGTGAAAGCGGCAACCGGAGGGCGGGTTCACCACGCTCGGTATCTCGCCCTTGAGCACAATGCGCCGTGCGCGGTGCGCCGGGTCGATGGCCGGGTTGGTGGACAACAAGGCCGCCGAATAAGGATGCGCCGGCTTGTCAAAAAGTTCGCGCGTCGGCGCTTCTTCCACGATCTGGCCCAGGTACATCACGGCCGTGCGCGCCGTCACGCGGCGGATCACGTTAAGGTTGTGGCTCACCAGCAGGTAGGTCAGGCCGAACTCCTGCTGCAGGTCGAGCAGCAGGTTGAGCAGTTCGCCCTGCACCGACACATCCAGGCCCGCAGTGGGCTCGTCGGCGATGATGATTTGCGGCTGCATCACCAGGGCGCGTGCCACGCCGACGCGGCGTGCCTGGCCGCCGGATATTTGGTGCGGGAACTTCACCAGCACGTCGGCCGGCAAGCCCAGGCGCTGCAGGATGGCCTGCAGCCGGCTGCCGGCTTCTGCGCGCGGCAATCCATGGATCGCAATCGGCTCGTGCAGGGCACGGCCGATCGTCATGCGCGGTGACAACGACGCAACGGCGTCTTGCAGCAGCATCTGCACCTGGCGCCGGAACGCCAATGGATTAGATGCGAGCTGCGCGGCCACGGACTCGCCGTTGAGCCGCACGTCGCCGCTGCTGGCCGGTGTCAGCCCGACGATGGTGCGGCACAGCGTTGTCTTGCCAGAACCGGATTCGCCCACCAGGCCCACGATGTCACCTTGCGCGATAGTCAGGCTCACATCGTCCAGGGCGCGCACCTTGCCGCCGAAGACCACACTGACACCCTTGAGTTCCACAAGGGCCGGGTTGGCCGGTGGCGTCAACCTGTTCATGGCAGTTCCCCGAAACGCACACAAGCCACCCGCCGCTGCGCACCACACTCCTGCAACGCAGGCACACTGGCGCGGCAACGCGCGTCCGCATGTGCGCAACGGGGTGCAAAAACGCAGGCCACATGCGGCGCCCCCGGATCCTGCACCTCGCCGGGGATCGACACCAGCCGTCCGCCTTGCGCATTGGAGTCGATCTCGCACGCCAGCAGGGCGCGGGTGTAGGGATGCTGCGGGTGGGCCAGCACCTCGGCCACCGGGCCGGTCTCGACCACCGTGCCGCC
>JANOUM010000382.1:0-2775 GCA_031416855.1 Rhodoferax sp.
TGCCTTGGCATTCATCAATGCGACGAATGTCTGCAAGCCGCCGGGGTAGGTGCGACCCAGGGCATGGGCTGCACGGTTCTCGCTGGACATCAGCGCCAGGTGCATCAATTGACCACGGGATAACTGGGCACCGACCCGCAAGCGCGAACGGCTGCCCTTTTCCGTATCGACGTCTTCCTGCGAGATCACGATGACCTCATCCATCGGAAGGCTCGCTTCACTCACGATCAGGCCGGTCATCAGCTTGGTCAGGGACGCAATCGGCAACACGGCTTGTTCGTTCTTGCTGAACAGCACCTCCCGGGTGTCCTGGTCGATCACCAGTGCCACGCTGGACTTCAGGTCGAGGGCATCCTGCTGTTCGTGCAATCCGGCCAACTGGCCGAACGATGGCCGGGCCGGCGCGGCTGCCTTGACGGCAGCACGCCGCTTGACCGACGCGTGGGCAGCCCCGGAACCCGGGCGCTTTGCGACACTGATCGCTTTGGCTGGCGCCTTCTTGTAGACCTTGGCAGGTTCACGCTTGTTAACCTTTGCCTGAACGGCCGCCACCGATAACGACAAAGACAAAGACAAAAAGGCCAGGGCGATGCAACGCAGTGTCTTGTTCAATGGAGACCTCGGCTAGAAAATGGTCGTTTGGCGCACAACATCTGTGCACCGCCCGGGGGACAGTCCGAATTTAATCAAAAAAATTACATCAGATCAAGTACTTGCATGACTTTTTTAAAGTGATACCCAAATAGGTGCCTTTTTTAGCCTTGAGCCCGCACGCGCTCGGCCTTGGTGTGCAGCTTGTTGAGCGCACTCAAATACGCCTTGGCCGACGCGACGACGATGTCCGGATCGGAGCCAACACCGTTCACTACCCTGCCGCTGTTCTGCAGCCGTACCGTGACCTCGCCCTGGCTTTCGGTCGAGCCGCTGATGGCATTGACCGAATACAACACCATCTCGGCACCGCTGCGCACATGCGCCTCGATCGCCTTCAAGGACGCGTCCACCGGACCATTGCCGTCCGACTCGCCACGGGTCTCCTTGCCTTCCACGGTGAACACGATCGACGCATGCGGCCGCTCGCCGGTTTCGCTGTGCTGCGAAAGTGACACGAATCCATAGTGCTCGTTGTCGTGGGTGACGCTTTCGTCGCTCACCAGAGCCAGGATGTCCTCGTCGAAGATCTCGCTCTTGCGGTCGGCCAGTTCCTTGAAACGCGCAAAGGCGGTATTGATGTCGGCCTCGCTCTCCATGGTGATGCCCACCTCGATCAGTCGCTGCTTGAATGCATTGCGCCCGCTGAGCTTGCCGAGCACGATCTTGTTGGCCGACCAGCCCACATCTTCGGCACGCATGATTTCATAGGTGTCGCGGGCCTTGAGCACGCCGTCCTGGTGGATGCCCGAGGCATGGGCGAAGGCATTCGCGCCGACCACCGCCTTGTTCGGCTGCACCACAAACCCGGTCGTCTGGCTCACCATTCGGCTGGCCGCCAGAATGTGCTGCGGGTCGATGCGCATGTCGAGCCCGAAATAGTCCCTGCGCGTGCGCACCGCCATGACAACTTCTTCCAGTGAACAGTTGCCGGCGCGTTCACCAAGGCCGTTGATGGTGCATTCAACCTGGCGCGCGCCACCGATCTTGACGCCGGCCAGCGAATTCGCCACCGCCATGCCCAGGTCGTTGTGGCAATGCACCGACCAGATTGCCTTGTCGCTGTTGGGCACACGCTCACGCAGGTCCCGGATGAAGTTGCCATACAACTCGGGGATGGCGTAACCCACGGTGTCCGGCACATTGATGGTGGTGGCACCCTCCTGGATTGCGGCCTCGATCACGCGGCACAGGAAATCCGGGTCGCTGCGGTAGCCATCCTCGGGGCTGAACTCCACATCACCCACCAGATTGCGGGCGAATCGCACTGCCTGGCGGGCCTGCTCGAAGACTTCGTCCGCGGTCATGCGCAGCTTCTTTTCCATGTGCAGCGCCGAGGTGGCGATGAAGGTGTGGATTCGGGCGCTGTTGGCGCCTTCCAGCGCAGCCGCCGCGCGAGCGATGTCCTTGTCGTTGGCGCGCGCCAGGGAGCAGACAGTCGAGTCCTTGATCGCATGGGCAATCGCCCGAACCGCCTCGAAGTCGCCGTTGGAGCTGGCTGCAAAACCGGCTTCGATCACATCGACCCGCAGGCGCTCCAGTTGCCGCGCGATCCGCAGCTTTTCGTCACGGGTCATCGAAGCCCCGGGGGACTGTTCGCCATCGCGCAGGGTGGTGTCAAAAATTACCAGTTTTTCGCTCATTGCATGCTCCTGAACAGCGGTTGGGACGTGGACTGCATCACCATCATGGTTCCTTCGTTTCACGCATCCAGCAACCCAAAGCAAAAACGGCTCGTTGCTGGTGCATACGAGCCGTTGAATCGATCAGCGCAAGCTACCGGTTCCGCCCGTAGTGGCGATGCAGTAGCAGCGCTGGCACGAGTTGTTTCATGGCAGCAATGTAGCATAGAAAAATGTCATCAGACGCATCGCCGCGGCAGCTGGCGGCCACCCGTGGTCAGTGCAGACCGCGTTCGTCCGGCTCGTCCGTCGAGGTGCTGATTACACTCGTCTGCATGCCTTTGGCCTTGCGCCAGACGTAGACGACATATCCGCTCACGCCATAGGCCAGGAACACCCCGAACATGACCGGTGCCGGATCGATACTGACGGCGGCAATGCCCAGCGCCACCAACACGATCGCGGCAAACGGCACGCTTTTCTTCATGCCGATGTCCTTGAA
>JANOUM010000383.1:0-4805 GCA_031416855.1 Rhodoferax sp.
CGGGTCGAGGTTCCAGCGTAGATAATGCGGCGCCAGGCGTTCGCGCCACTGCGCATCGCGCTGCGGATCGACTGCCGATGGCCGGTGGCAGAAGAAATTGATGTTGACGACCGCACCGGCCTGTGCGCGGATTCGCTGCAGTTCCTGGCGCAAAACGTCCCGGCCCAACATGGCGCAAGGCAGCGAACCCAATGCGCCGGCCGCCGACACCGCCAATGCCAGCTCCGCATCCTGCACACCAGCCATCGGTGCCTGAATCAGCGGCAGGCGCACGCCCAGCAGATCGGCGATCACGGAGGGCATCGGGATGGGCTTTGCGGCGGGTCGGCGGCACGCCCGCCGCTAGTTGCTGGCCGCACGTGCCGGGGCTGGGGCCCGCGCCGCGCCCGACGCCGCTGGCGCACTGGCCGGAATGCCCAGGCGCCCCGCAACGGCCACTTCGAGGGCCTTGATCTTGGGCTCAATCAGCGCCTTGGTGTCGGCAAACAGCCGCTCCTGCAGGCTCCTGGTGAGGTCACGGTCCAATTGCTGGAATTTGCGATTCACCGGGCTCTCGAGAATCACGACCAGTTGTTTGAGTTCATCTTCGGTGAACCGTTCGTCTATCAACGCGCCGATGGTCGCCGGTGCGAGCTTGAGCGCGCGTTCACGCACGATCGGCAGCGCCTCGTCCACGTACTTCTTCAGGTCGCCCTGGATCTCCCTGCCGATGGCTTCGCGCTTGTCCGGCGGGGTGCGCGTCTGCATGATGCTGCCCGCCCTCTGCATCAGGACGACCGCCGGCTGCTCGACCATGGCGCGCGCAACTCCCTCGATGCCGGCTTGCTGCAACTGCAGCACCTTGGCCACCAGTTCCTTCTTGGTGGCTGAAGTTTGGGCACCGGCCACCGCAGCGACCAGCAGCAGCGCGACAAGGAATGATTTCTTCATGAAGATGTTTTTCAGGACGGGCGGGGCAATCCAGCGCAAGGCCGAACCCCAAGCGCCGTATTATCACCCCCGACCCCTCGCGTCCGCCCTCTCTCCATGAGCCTGCACCTGCACATCGACCAACTCGCCATCGGGACCACCACGCTGGCGCGCGATCTGGACCTGCGGGTCGCACCCGGCGCTATCCATACCGTGATGGGGCCCAGTGGCTCGGGCAAGTCCAGCCTGCTGGCGGCGGTGGTGGGCACCCTGGCGCCCGGCATGGTGTTTCGGGGCACGGTCTGGCTGCAGGGTCGGCGCATCGACGAGTTGCCAACCGGGCTGCGCCAGGTAGGCATCCTGTTCCAGGACGACCTGCTTTTCGCCCATATGACGGTGGCCGAAAACCTGCTGTTCGGCGTCCCGGCCGGCCCGCAGGCAGCGCGGCGCGCGCGCGTGGCGCAAGGCCTCGACGACCTTGGAATGGGAACCTTTGCCAATGCCGACCCGGCCACCCTCTCGGGCGGACAGCGGGCGCGGGTGGCACTGATGCGGGCGCTGCTGGCCGACCCGCGGGCGCTGTTGCTGGACGAACCCTTTTCCAGGCTCGACGCCGAGCTTCGTGCCCGGGTGCGCGAATTCGTGTTCGCACTGGTAAGAAAACGCGCGATCCCGACACTCATGGTGACACATGATGCCGACGACATCGCCGACCCCGCCCATGTCACCCGACTGGGCTGACCCGACCGGTTGAACCGGACCAAGCCCATGCTCGACCGCGTCGCCACCGACCTCATCAGCCCCGCCGTACAACGGCTGGCGCGCCAACTGCTGCGCGCGGGGCTCAGCGCCAACCAACTCACGCTGACCGGCTTCGGCATCGGCATGATCGCCGCCGTGCTGGTGGGCACGCAGCACTACCTCGGCGCCATCGTGGCCATCCTGGCGTCGCGGCTGTGCGACGCGCTCGACGGCGCCATGGCGCGCGAAACCCGCGTCACCGATGCCGGCGGCTTTCTGGACATCGCGCTGGATTTCATTTTCTATGCCGCCATCCCGCTGGGTTTCGCCGTTGCCGACCCGGCGCAAAACGCGCTGGCGGCCGCCACGCTGCTGGCAGCGTTCGTCGGCACCATGGCCAGTTTCCTGGCTTTCGCCGTGCTCGCCGCCAAGCGCGGCCTGCACAACCTGGCCTACCCGGACAAATCCTTCTACTTTTTGGGGGGCCTGACTGAGGCCACGGAAACACTCGCCTGCTTCATCGCCATGTGTGTCTGGCCGCAACACTTTGGCTGGCTCGCGTATGGCTTCGCCGCGATGTGCCTGCTGACCACCGGTACCCGGATCTGGTGGGGCTGGAAGGCCTTCTCGTGAGAGCCATCGACAATCCGGCTACTGCTGCCTGATGCCGACTGCGCGCGGCCGGCGGGCGCTGACCGGATGTCTGCGCACGTTCATGCAGTGGCGCTTTGCGCCGCTTCGAAGCCCGGGCCGCGTGTCAGCTGTTGCGGGAACGCACGCTCACGAAGTCGTGCAGTTGGGTGTGGATGGTCGAGATGCGGTACTCCACCGGACGCTCGCCGAAGGTCATGGCGATCCGGTGCACCTCGAGCACCGGCAGGCCAGGCGACAGCCCCAGGATGCGTGCCGTGGTGCGATCCGCGCCAACGGCCCGTGCGCGTTCCTGGGCCCGCAGCACGGTGATCCCGAACTCGGTCTGGTACAGGCTGTAGATCGTGCTGGGGCGCTCCAGCAACCGCTTTTCGTTCAAACCCTTGAACATCGCCGCAGGGACCACGATGCGGTCGTGCACCACCGCCCGCCCGCCCAGCGACAGGCGGTTCTCGAAGCGGATCACTGCTTCGCCCTGCTTGATGCGCAGCGCGATTGCGTCCGCTTCGGTGGCTCGGTCACGCTCGAACACCACACATTCGACGCTGGGGTATTCCATCTGCTGGACCACCTCGCCGAAGCGCTGGTCAACGCGCGGTTCGACATGGAAGAACTGGAACATGAAGCGCTCGCTGTTGTGCTGCGCGACGAAGGTTCCCTTGCCCTGACGCCGCACCAGCACATGATCGTGCACCAGTTCGTCAACCGCCCGACGCAAGGTGCCGATGCTGACGCACAGGCCCCGCGCGATGCAGGTCTCGTTGGGCAGTGCCTGCCCGGGCCGGCAGGCGCCGGACTCGATCAGGCCCAGCAACACCCGCTTGACCTGGCGGTACAGCGGGGTGTCGCCACTGTCGACCAGGGGAGGGAAATCGAGGGTGTCGGTGGGCATCGGTCGCACTGAAACGGCTTCAGTGTAGCGGTCTCGTCGTCATTCATTCAAGTCATTCATATGACACGATTGACAGCGTTTGACCGGCCACTACACTCCGGTTCTTTCTGACAATCACCAGGACTGGAGCCGCAATGATTCATTTTGTTTTGCACGACGCCAAGGACAACGTCGCCGTCGTCGTCGTCGAGGGCGTGACCGCCGGTATGGCGATGACCGGCTGGATCATGGACGAGGACCGCATGATCGGCGTGCAGGCGCAACAGGACATCCCGATCGGCCACAAGGTCGCCCTCAAGGACATGGCCGTGGGCGACACGGTCTGGAAATACGGCATCGACATGGGCAAAGTGGTGGCGCCGGTCCAGACCGGCCAACACGCCCATGTGCACAACATCAAGACCAAGCGCTGGTAAGCCCTTTTCCAAGAACACCGAAAGAACACCATGTCCATCATCGACAAGAACACCACCTTCCTGGGTTATCGCCGCGAGAACGGCCGCGTCGGCGTGCGCAACCACGTCATCATCCTGCCGCTGGACGACCTGTCCAACGCAGCCGCCGAAGCGGTGGCCTACAACATCAAGGGGGCCATGGCGATTCCCCACTCCTATGGCCGGCTGCAGTTCGGCGCCGACCTGGAACTGCACTTTCGCACCCTGATCGGAACCGGCTGCAACCCGAACGTGGCCGCCGTGGTAGTGATCGGCATCGAGGACGGCTGGACCCAGAAGGTGGTGGACGGCATCAAGGCCACCGGCAAGCCGGTGGTGGGCTTCGGCATCGAACTGCACGGCGACCATGACACCATCATGCGCGCCTCCAAGGTGGCACGCGAATACGTGCAATGGGCCAGCGAAAAACAGCGCGAGACCTGCGCCATCTCCGAATTGTGGGTCAGCACCAAGTGCGGCGAGAGCGACACCACCAGCGGCTGCGGCGCCAACCCCACGGTGGGCAACGCCTTCGACAAGCTGCACCCGCTGGGCTCGACCCTGTGTTTTGGCGAGACCACCGAACTCACCGGCGGCGAACACATCGTCGCCGCGCGCTGCGCCAGCGATGCCGTGCGCGAGCAGTTCATGTTCATGTTCAACCGCTACCAGGACGTGATCAACCGCCACAAGACCAGCGACCTGTCCGACAGCCAGCCGACCAAGGGCAACATCGCCGGCGGCCTGACCACGATCGAGGAAAAGGCCCTTGGCAATATCCAGAAGATCGGCAAGCTGTGCACGGTCGACGGCGTGATCGACAAGGCCGAGATGCCCACCCACCCGGGCCTGTGGTTCATGGATTCGAGCAGCGCCGCCGCCGAGATGGTCACGCTGTGTGCCGCGTCGGGTTATGCGGTGCACTTCTTTCCCACCGGCCAGGGCAACGTGATCGGCAACCCGATCCTGCCGGTGATCAAGGTATGCGCCAACCCGCGCACCGTGCGCACCATGAGCGAACACATCGACGTCGACACCACCGGCCTGCTGCAACGCGAGCTCACGCTCGACCAGGCCGGCGACAAGCTGCTGGAGAACATGCTGCGCACCGCCAACGGCCGCCTCACGGCCGCCGAGGCGCTGGGTCACCGTGAGTTCTCGTTGACGCGCCTGTACGA
>JANOUM010000384.1:0-1703 GCA_031416855.1 Rhodoferax sp.
ACGTTGGCGCGCATGGCGGTGAACAGGTCGCCGTTGGCCAGGAACGCGATTGGTCCCTGGCAGGCGAGTGTCTTCTGCACATCGTCGTAGATCTTCTTGCGCTCGACCTTGTTGGTGGCGGCACGGCCGGCATCGAGCTGCTTGTCGAGATCCGGGTTGGCGTATTTGAAGACGTTGGTCGACGAGCCGGTGTAAAACGTGCGGTAGAAGTAATCGTCGGGGTCCACCCCACCACCATTGAGCGAGACAAAGGCGGTGAAGTTCGAGGCGCGCCAGTCGGCGACGAACTTGCCGATCTCCTGGGCCAGCAGCGTGACCTTGAAGCCGCCCTTGTCCAGCTGCGCCTGCACGATTTCGGCCGTGTCTTTAGCCACCGGGTTGGGCAACACATTGAGCGTGATGGCCAGCGGCATGGCCACGCCGGCTTCCTTGAGCAGGGCCTTCGCCTTCTCGGGGTTGGACTGGTAACACGGGAACTCAGCGTACGGCACCGCCCACTCGGTCAGCACCGCCGGCAGCGGAGCGGCGATGGACGCGCGGCCCAGGTACACACCCCGCACGATCTCGTGGCGGTTCAGCGCGTAGTTGAGGGCCTCGCGCACCTTGGGGTTGTTGAATGGGGGCTTGCTCACGTTCATGCCGACCAGGCTGTAGCCGAGGTCGGGCACCTTGGTCGTCACCACGCCGGGGATACGCGCCAAGGCGTTGATGGTGACCGCATCGACCGAGGGGAAGAACTGGTAGGCGCCACTGG
This sequence comes from Rhodoferax sp., assembly GCA_031416855.1. Classification (GTDB taxonomy): domain Bacteria; phylum Pseudomonadota; class Gammaproteobacteria; order Burkholderiales; family Burkholderiaceae_C; genus CAISIP01. The sequence goes on from JANOUM010000384.1 coordinate 755, forward strand.
CCATGCCGGCCTGGCGCGTGCTGGCCTCGGGCACGATGTTGAACTTGAGCCCGGCGAGTTTGGGCAGGCCGGCCACATGGTAGTCAGGGTTCTTGACCAGGCTGACATGGGCATCGGTCACCCATTTGTCGAACTTGAACGGCCCGGTGCCCACCGGCACCTTCTGCAGGTCGGCCGGATTGGCCAGCGACTCGGCCGGCACGATCGCGATGGCCTCGAGCTGGCCCACCAGCGGCAATGACGGTGTGTTGAGGTTGATGACCACGTCGCCCTTGTCGGCGATGATCTCCTTGACCATCGACAGACGCGCGGCGTAGGGTGAGCCGGTCTTGGTGTCGCGCACCCGCGAGAGCGAGGCCACTACGTCGGCGGCGCTCATCGGTTTGCCATTGTGAAACTTGATGCCGGGCTTGAGCTTGAAGCGATAGCTCAACCCATCCTTGGAAATCGTCCACGACGTGGCCAGCGACGGCACGATCTTGAGGTCCTTGTCGATCGCGGTCAGGCCTTCGTAGATGTTCTTGTTGATCAGCACCGTGTTGAAGGCCGGCACCACATGCGGATCGAGGCCGGCGGGCGAACCATCGGCGGCGATTTCCAGCACCTGGGCGCTGGCCAGGCCGGCGAATGCGAGGCCGGCGACCAAGGCGGCCAGGCGCAGGGTGCGGGGGCGGCGGGAGGCGATAGTCGTGGGGATGGTCATCGGGAGTCTCCTTGTTGGGACGGTGCGGAACGGCGGACCGCAACCAAAAAATCATCTTAGCATCCGCCGCCCGGATGGCTCCCGGCCCAAGACGCGCTACTTTTTACGATTGCGCAAGGGTCCGATGGTTTTTCGTAACAACAGTTCGGCGTGGCCCGCCACCAGGAAATCCGCCAGTTCACCCACCTGCTGGTACCCCAGCCGGGAGTAGAACCTGTGCGCCGCAAGGTTGAATGAGGATACGCA
>JANOUM010000385.1:0-12567 GCA_031416855.1 Rhodoferax sp.
ATGACCACCACCAGCATCATCCGCCAAGGCGACCTGATCGAATCCATCGCCGCCGCCCTGCAGTTCATCAGTTATTACCATCCGGCCGACTACATCGCGCACCTGGCCCGGGCCTACAAACACGAGCAAAGCCCCGCCGCCAAGGACGCCATCGCCCAGATCCTGACCAACTCGCGCATGAGTGCCGAAGGACACCGACCGATCTGCCAAGACACCGGCATCGTCAACGTGTTCCTGAAGATCGGTATGGACGTGCGGTTCGAAGGTTTCACCGGCACGCTGGACGACGCCATCAACGAGGGCGTGCGCCAGGGCTACAACCACCCGGACAACACGCTGCGCGCGTCGATCGTGGCCGACCCGCAATTCGATCGCAAGAACACCCGGGACAACACACCGGCAGTGATCAACGTCGAAATCGTGGCCGGCAACCAACTCGACATCACGGTGGCGGCCAAGGGTGGTGGCTCGGAGAACAAGTCCAAACTCGTGATGCTCAACCCCTCCGACTCGGTCGTCGACTGGGTGCTCAAGACGGTGCCCACGATGGGAGCCGGGTGGTGCCCGCCCGGAATGCTCGGGATCGGCATCGGTGGCACGGCCGAAAAAGCGGTGCTGCTGGCCAAACAGGCGCTGATGGAAGATATCGACATGTACGAGCTGCTGCAGCGTGGGCCCAGCAGCAAGCTCGAAGAGTTGCGCATCGAGCTGTTCGAGAAGGTGAACGCGCTGGGCATCGGGGCCCAGGGGCTGGGCGGCCTGACCACGGTGCTGGATGTGAAGATCAACCTGTACCCGACCCATGCCGCCGGCAAGCCGGTCGCCATGATCCCCAACTGCGCGGCCACGCGGCATGCCCATTTCGTGATGGACGGCAGCGGACCGGTCTACATGACACCGCCGGCCCTGAGCCTGTGGCCGGATGTGCATTGGGCGCCCGACTACCAGAAGAGCCGCAAGGTCGATCTCAACGCGCTCAGCCGGTCCGAAATAGCGGGCTGGAAGGCCGGCGACACGCTGCTGCTCAGCGGCAAGATGCTGACCGGCCGGGACGCCGCGCACAAGCGTATCCAGGACATGCTGGCCAGGGGTGAACCACTGCCGGTGGACTTCACCAACCGCACGATCTACTACGTGGGCCCGGTCGACCCGGTACGCGACGAGGCGGTCGGCCCCGCCGGCCCGACAACGGCCACCCGCATGGACAAATTCACCGAGATGATGCTGCAGCAGACCGGCCTGATCACCATGATCGGCAAGGCCGAGCGCGGCCCGGTGGCGATCGAGGCCATCCGCAAGCACAAAAGCGCCTACTTGATGGCCGTCGGCGGCGCCGCCTACCTGGTGAGCAAGGCGATCAAGACCGCCCGGGTGGTCGGGTTTGCCGACCTCGGTATGGAAGCGATCTATGAATTCGACGTGGTTGACATGCCGGTGACCGTGGCGGTCGATTCCGGCGGCACCAGCGCGCACATCACCGGTCCGGCCGAGTGGCAAAGGAAGATCGCCAGCGGCCAGTTCAAGTCGATCCCCGTGCACGCCGGGTGACTCTGGCATACCCCAGAAGCCGACCATGGAGATCCATCAACTGCAAGCGGCACTGGGCGAATACTTCGCGCCCTGGGTGCAGGCGCTCGGCCTCGAAGTGCTGGCACGGGATACCGACACGGTGTCCGTACGGCTGCGCAACACCGAACAACTGGCACGGGTGGGCGGCATGATGTGCGGGCAGGCCATGATGGCGGCGGCAGACACCTGCATGGTGCTGGCGTTGATGAACCATCTGGACGGGTTTCGGCCCTGTACCACGGTGCAACTCAACACCAGTTTCCTCAAGCCTCTCGTGGGTCAGGACGGGCTGATCGAGGCCCGTGTGCTGCGTAGCGGCAAGGCGCTCGCGTTCGGCGAGATCGACATCCGCGGTGCCACCGACGGCAAGAGCGTATGCCGCAGCAGCACCACCTACGCGCTGCTATGACCAAGGCTTGAGTTCGCGCGCGGGCTCGGGTACGTCAAGCAAACAGGCAGGCGGCCGCAGATTCGGGCGTGAGTTGCCGCAATGCCGGCGCTTCCTGCGCGCACCTGGCTTCTGCCTGCGGGCAACGGGTGCGAAATACACACCCTGACGGCGGATCGATTGGCGACGGCAGATCGCCGTGCAACAGCTGAATCACCTTGTGGCGTTCGATGTCCGGATCCGGAATCGGAATCGCCGACAACAATGCCCGGGTGTAAGGGTGGCGCGGCGAAGCGTACAGGGCCCTCTTGTGCGCCACCTCCATTGCGTGGCCCAGGTACATCACCAGCACACGATGGCTGATGTGCTTGACGACCGCCAGGTCGTGCGCGATGAAGATCAACGCCATGCCCATGGATTCCTGCAGGTCTTTCAACAAGTTGATGATCTGGGCCTGGATCGACACATCCAGCGCCGACACCGGCTCGTCGCAGATGATCAGCTTGGGCTCCAGGATCAGGGCCCGTGCGATGCCGATTCGCTGGCACTGGCCGCCCGAGAACTCGTGCGGATACCGATTGATCTGTTGCTGCGTCAGGCCGACCCGCAGCATCATCGCGACCACACGCGCTGTCACTTCGTCGCGCGCCAACTCAGGCCGGTGGGTGCGCAACGGCTCGGCAATGATCTGCGCGATGGTCATGCGCGGGTCGAGCGACGCCAGCGGATCCTGGAAGATCATCTGAACATCGCGGCGCACATCCAGCCAGGCCCGTGCCGACGCACCATGCATCTCCTGGCCCTGCCACCGGATGCTGCCCGACGTGGCGGGAATCAGGTTCAGGATGGCCCGGGCCAGGGTCGACTTGCCGCACCCGGACTCCCCCACCACTCCCAGCGTTTCGCCGGCGTGTACGTCAAACGATATGCCGTCGACCGCCCTGAGCATGCGGCGCGCCGTCCACGGCCAGGCGTCAGCGCCCTGCACACTGAAATGGACCTTCAGGTCGCGTACCGAGAGCAACGCTGCGTCTGCCTCAGCCATGCGCCGGCTCCGGGCTCATGTGCTGCGAGACCTCTTCCGCGCTGCGGTGACAGGCACGCAGCACATCGGCCCGATGCAGCGACGGCTGCAGCGCCGGCATCACATGGCGGCAGCGATCGTCGGCCATCGGACAACGCTCGCTGAACGGGCATCCGGTGGGTAGCCGCGCCATGTTCGGGGGTGCGCCAGGGATGGCCAGCAGGACGCCGTCTTCCTGGTCCAGTCGCGGCACCGCACCGAGCAGGCCAACGGTGTAGGGATGCGACGCGTGGTAAAAAATGTCCTTCGCCGCTCCGTGCTCCATCACCCTGCCGCCATACAGCACCATGACCTGGTCACACAGGCCGGCGACCACGCCAAGGTCGTGCGTGATGAGAACGATGGCGGTGCCGAAGTCGCGCTGCAACTCACGCAGCAGTCCGAGAATCTGCGCCTGCACCGTCACATCAAGCGCCGTCGTGGGTTCATCGGCCACCAGCACCTCCGGCTCGCACAACAAGGCCATGGCGATCATCACGCGCTGCCGCATCCCGCCCGAAAACTCATGCGGGTACATCGTGATGCGCCGCGCCGCGTCCGGGATCTTGACGGCATCGAGCAACTGCACCGAACGGGCACGGGCGGCCCGGCGGTCGACACCCTTGTGGAACTGCAGCACCTCCGTCATCTGGCGCTCGACCGTCAGGTAGGGATTGAGCGAGGTCATCGGATCCTGGAAGATCATCGCCACCCGGTTGCCGCGTATGCGGTTGAGTGCGGCTGCCGGCATGATGAGCAGGTCCTGGCCGGCGTACAGGGCACGGCCAGTGGCCCGGCCATTCTGTGCCAGCAGCCCCATCATGGCCAATACAGTCTGGCTCTTGCCAGAGCCACTCTCGCCGACGATCCCCAGTGTCTGCCCGCGCCCGAGTGAAAAGCTGATGCCGTTGACAGCATAGACCAGGCCATCACCAGTCTTGAACTGCACGCCCAGGTCCTGCACTTCAAGCAGGTTCATCGATCCAGCTTGTTGCGGCCGGGAGATACTCATGGCAATCACACCGGCTCAGCGGTCTTTTGGATCGAGCGCATCGCGCAACCCGTCACCGATGTAGTTGAAGCAATACAGGGTCACGGACAACATGGCAGCGGGAAACAAAAGCATCCACGGTGAGATCTCCATCACCGATGTCCCGTCGTGAATCAGCACTCCCCAGCTGGTCATCGGTTCCTGGATACCCAGCCCCAGAAAGGACAACACGGACTCGGTCAGGATCACTCCAGGCACCGTCACCGTGGTGTAGACCACGACCACGCCCAACAGGTTGGGGACGATGTGTTGGAAGATGATCCGGCTGGTCGGAACGCCCATCGCTCGAGCGGCTTCGATGAACTCCCTGGAACGCAGCGACAGGGTCTGCCCGCGCACCACACGTGCCATGTCCATCCAGGAAAAAACGGTGATCGTGATCACGACCAGGTAGAAAGCGCGCCCCAGGATCGTCACCATCAGGATCGCGATCAGAAGGTAGGGAACAGCGTACATCATGTCGACCACGCGCATCATGAATGCGTCGGTCCTGCCGCCGATGAACCCGGCCGTGGCGCCCCAGGCTATGCCCAGGGACACCGACGACAGCGTCGCCAGAAACCCCACGATCAGCGACACCCGGCCACCAATCAAAGTGCGCACCAGCAGGTCGCGACCAGACTCGTCGGTGCCAAAAAAATGGGAATTCTTGAACGTCGGAGGCAGGCTCATGGCGTCCCAGTCGGCGCTGTCGAACGCGTGCGGCAGCACCAGGGGCCCAACGGCACACACCACCACCACCAGGAACAACAAGCCGACGCTGATCACCGCCGCCTTGTTGCGAAAAAAACGGCTGCGCGCGTCCATCCAGGGGCTACGACCCGCCACCGCTTGCCCGACAACGCCGCCCAGTGCGTTGACCAGGGAGTCCTGCCGGTTCTTCAACAGCATCGACGGCCAGTCAGTAACGGATCTTGGGGTCCAGCGCCGCGTAGGCCAGATCCACCAGAAGGTTGAACACGACTGCAATCACCGTCACCAGCACGACCAGACCGAGCACCAGGGTGTAGTCGCGGTTGCCCGCCCCGTTGATGATCAGTTTGCCCAGGCCCGGAAGCGAGAAAACCGACTCGGTGACCACGGCCGAGGTGATGGCGGAGATCGCCAGCGGGCCGATCAAGGACACCACCGGCAACAGGGCCGGCTTGAGCGCATGGCGCAGGATCACGGTATGGGTGGGAAGCCCCTTGGCGCGGGCGGTACGGATGAAATTGCTGTGCAGCACCTCGATCAGGCTTCCGCGCATGACCCGTCCGATCGTGGCCACGTTGATGAACACCAGCAATGCCATCGGCAGCACCATGTACTTGGGTGCGAAGTTGTTCCAACCGCCGGACGGCAGGACCTTGAGCCAGATCGCAAATATCAGTATCAACACCGGGCCGATCACGAAGGACGGGAACGCGTGCCCGAGGTTGCCAAACAACATCACCAGGTAATCGACCACGCTGTTCTGTCGCAAGGCAGCGATCGTGCCCAGCAACACACCCACGAAAAGCGCAATCACGATCGAGCCACCGCCGATGACCGCGGATACCGGCAGTGCCTTGGCCACAAGTTCATTGACAGACCAGTCTTCATACCTGAACGAGGCGCCCAGGTCACCGTGCAGCAGGTTGTTCAGGTAGTACAGGTATTGCTTCCACAACGGCTGGTCCAGGTGGTATTTGGCCTGCAGGTTGGCGAGCACTGCGGCCGATACCTTGCGTTCAGCGTCGAATGGTCCCCCCGGCGTGGCGTGCAATAACAGATAACAAACGGTGATGACCGCCAGCAACGTCGGCAAGGTCGCCAGCAGCCGCCTCAAGGCATAGGACCACATCGATCAATGCTTGATGACGTACAGCTCCTTGGCGCGATAACGGTCCAGCGAGTTGGTGTTCGAATAACCGCCGATATACGGCTTGACCAGGCGCGGCACGGTGTACTGCAGCAAAGGGATCATCGGATAGTCGTCCATGATCATTTTGGCGGCCTGGGTCAGCAGCATCTTGCGCTTGGCCTGGTCGAGCGACTTGTTGCCCTCATCGATCAGGGCCTCGGCCTTGCGGTTGCAATTGCCCTGGCTGTTCTGGTCGGAGTCGCACTGCACCAGCGTCAGGAAGGTGGTTGCGTCGTCATAGTCGGCCACCCACCCATTGCGCGCCATCTGGTAGTCGCGGTCATTGCGCTTCTTGATCAGCACCTTGAATTCCATCGCCTCCAGGTCGAGATCGAGGCCGAGTTTTGTCTTCCACTCGGAGGCGGCGAAGATGGCCATCTTCTTGTGGTATTCGCTGGTGTTGTAGGCAAACTTCATCTTGGTCCCTGGGGCCACACCGGCGTCGGCCAGCAGCTTCTTGGCCTCGGCCACCCGCTTGTCCATCGGCAACTTGGCCCAGTCGTACGCCGTGACATTGGCGCCTGCCACGCCGTTGACGATCACGCCATAGGCCGGTGCCTGCCCGTCGGCCGTGACCTTCTGGGCCAGAATGTCGCGGTCGATGACCATCGACAGTGCCTTGCGAACCCGCACGTCCTTGAACAACGGATCGGCGTTGTTCAGCGAGTAGTACCGCAGACCGAGCATGTTGGTATTGCGGATGTCCTTCGGGTATTGCACCTTGTACTTGTCGTAGCTCCCTGGGGGCAACTGGTAGACCCAGTCGTTCTCGCCGGACTCGTACAGCTTGACGTCCGCGTTTTGCTCCTCGACGGCGAGGTAGGTCATCTTCGTGAGCTGGACGTTCCTGGCGTCCCAGTAGGTCGCGCTCTTGCCCAGAACAATCTTGCTGTTGACCTGCCAGTCCTTGAGCGTGAATGCGCCGTTGCCGACGATATTGGCTGGTTTGGTCCACTCTTTGCCGTGTTTCTCGATGGTCGCCTTGTGGATCGGGCCCAACTGCAGATTGGACACCACTTCGGGCAGGAAACTGGCAGGGAAAGGCGTCTTGATCTCCAGGGTGTAGGAATCGATCGCCTTGACGCCCAGTTCGACCGGCGGCCGCTTGCCGTCGATGATCTCCTTCGCGTTTTGCAGGAAAATGCCATAGGTGGACGCATACTTGGACGCTGTGGCCGGGTCGACGAAACGGCGCATCCCGTAGACAAAGTCCTCGGCCGTCACGCCGTCGCCGTTCGACCACTTCGCGTTCTTGCGCAGCTTGAACACCCAGGTTTGCGGATCAGTTTGCTTCCAGCTCTCGGCCACACCGGCGACCACTTTGCCATTGGAGTCGACCGCCGTCAGGCCCTCGAACAAATCGCGGATGACGTTGTTGGAAGGCACCCCTGATGCAATGGCCGGGTCGAGTGTCTCGGGCTCGGAGCCGTTGTTGCGGACAATTTCCTGGGTGTCGTGGAGCTTCACACCTGCCGGCACGGTGGCGCCGAATGCCGGGGAACCATAAGCGAAAGACAAGCCCAACGCCAGACTGCAAAGACCGATTTGGATTTTCATGGAAGCGCTCCTTGGAAATGGCACAGCGCGCGATGCGCGCGAATGTCGAATATACCGCCGGAGCGAACCGAACCCGGCTCGAGCGAGCCCGGGTTGACAAAGATCAAGGGCTAGCCGCGCGCCAACAAGGACTGACCGAGAGCAAATACTGAGTTGGGGGCCCTGGTCAGCAGCAGACCGCTCTGCGGCTTCTTGAACACGCCGGGCTTCGTGGGCCTGCGCTCCTCGGCCAGGGTCGTCCCTTTTGCGCGTTCGTCGTCGGCCAACTTGCGCAGCGTGATGGACTGCATGTAATCCACGATACGGCTGTTCAGGGCGTCCCATAGATCCTGCGTCATGTCCTGGCCTATCAGGTCTTCCCCCGCTGCGTGGCTTCGACCCTCACCGGCCTGTCTGCCATCGACCGCCCGGATGATGTCGGCAACGGTGATCGTTTCAGCAGACCGGCCCAGGCGGTAACCGCCACCCGGGCCGCGAGTGCTGTCGACCAGGCCCAGTTGGCGCAACTTGCTGAACATCTGCTCGAGATAGGACAACGATATCTGCTGGCGCGCCGCGATATCGGACAGGGGGACCGGGCCCCTGCGCTCGTACAAGGCGACCTCGATCATGGCGGTAACGGCAAAACGGCCTTTGGTACTCAATCGCATGGTGTGTGCTCCTGTCAGCGTCACGGAGATGTGACGAATCGGACTGTACGGGCATATACACTTCGCGTAAATTCGCAATAACAACAATTTAACTTCGATTTATACGAATAATGAACTTCAAGCATCTCTACTACTTCTGGGTCACAGCCAAGGCTGGCGGAGTCATGCGGGCGGGTGAACAACTGCACACCACACCACAGACACTTTCAGGGCAGATCAAACTGTTGGAAGACTGGCTTGGCCGAAGGTTGTTTCGCAAGAGCGGCCGCCAACTGGAGTTGACCGAGGACGGCCGCCTGGCGCTCGGGTATGCCGAGCAGATTTTTACCCTTGGCAGCGAACTGGAAACCGCATTGCGCCAGGCCCGAGGCGGAAAGCCAATCCTGGACTTTCGTGTTGGTGTTGCGGATTCAGTCGCAAAGTCGGTCGCCTATCGCCTGTTGGAGCCAGCACTGTCTGTCAGTGAACCAATTCGGCTCATCTGCAGCGAAGGCAAGTTCCCCGACCTGCTGTCGCACCTTGCGTTGCATCGCTTGGACCTGGTCATCGCCGACGAACCGATGTCCCGCCGCCTCAGTGTCAAGGCGTTCAACCATCCGCTGGGAAGCACGACCATGAGTTTCTATTGCGCTGCGCAACTGCGCACGAAACTGGTCGGGACGTTTCCGCAATGCCTCAACGGCATGCCGATGCTGATCCAGGGTGCGTCGGCGTCGGTGCGCCAGCAACTGGAAGGGTGGTTGACGCGGCACCAGATCCACCCACGTGTGATCGGTGAATTCGACGACGGCGCCTTGATGACGGCCTTTGGCCGCGAAGGGCGCGGCGTGTTCATGGGCCCGTCGGTGCTCGAAGCGGAAACTATCCAGCAATTCGGCGTCGAGGTGATCGGGCGCACGGCAGAACTGATGGAGGAATTTTTCGCGGTGTCAGTCGAACGGCGGATCACGCATCCCTGTGTGGTCGCCATCACGGATGCCGCGCGCGGGCAATTGTTCAGCGCGTGATCCGCGGCACGGGATCGGCTAGAGTACAAGCCTTTGGGGTGAGGTGGTTGCGGCCCGACCCGTGCGCGAGAAGAAGACCATGAACAGAATCCTTTGCCGCCAGCCCCGTTGGACAGTAGGCCTCGCAGCGTTCCTGGCCACCACCTGGATGGTTGCCGCGCCGATGGCGCCAGCTACGGCACAGGTGGCGCCCAGTCCACGGGAGATAGCGGCTTATTCCGGGCTGCATGCCGCGGCGCACCAGGGCGACCTGGCTCGCATCAGTGCATTGTCGAATCCCAGGCTGGACTGGAATGCCCGTGACGCCAACGGCCGCACGCCGCTGCACGTGGCCACCTTCGCCAGACAGCACGACACCATTCGTGCGCTGGTGCAAGGTGGCGCTGGGGTGGACGCGCTCGACAACGACCGATACGACGCCGTCACGATTGCTGCCGTGGCGGATGACGAAGAATCGCTTCGAGTGCTTCTTGCGCTGGGCGCCAGCGCCCGGCAAGTGACAAGCCGCTACGATGGCACGGCCCTGATCGCAGCTGCCCATCTGGGCCACGATGGCGTCGTCAAGCAACTGATCGCCGCCGGCGCGCCTTTGAACCATGTGAACAACCTGCATTGGACCGCCGTGATCGAATCGATCGTGTTGGGAGATGGCGGCAGGCGACACCAGGAAACACTGCGCGCGCTGGTGTCGGCCGGCGCAAACCTGCAACTACCCGACCGCCAGGGCGCCACTCCCCTGCAACTGGCGGCATCGCGTCGCTACCTGGAGATGGTCAAGATATTGCAGGCGGCCGGTGCCCGTTGAGACTGCCCAACCGTCCTACAACGCGTCGAGCTTGGCATACAGCCGCAACAGTTCATCGTTCAAGGCGCGGCGTAAATAGGGCAGCATCGTTGCCACATCGGGAGCTTCCACACGGGATTTGCCGAATGCCTCGACGACACACTCCAGCATGACGTCCTTGTTGAACATGCCCAGGCCCCGGACCCCCAGCGCAGCTGCCTTTGCGCAAAGTTTGTCAAACGCGGCGGTCGACGGCTGAAAATCCGCTTTCGCTGTCGAGGCAACCGGCTCGAGCGGAACAATCGACAAGGAGAAGCCGCTGATCGAAAATTGCACCTTGCCGGTGTCACGCCGCAGCGCTGCCATCGACTCCGCCATGGCGCGCTCGAACTCCACCGCAAGCGTACTGGACGCCGTCTTCAGGACGAGCATGCAAAACGTGGCGTTTTCCAACCCCGAGTCCGCCCGAATCGCCTGCTGCATGCCAGCCGCCATGCGCAGCATCATGGCGTTCGCGTTCTTGACCAGGATCTGCGGTAGTTGTTCGACGGTCTTTTTAAAGAGTTCACTCATGAGAAACGATCCCGAATTGCGGCCGTCAGCGCGACGGACACTGCCAGACATGGCGCCAATGTACCAAGCAATCGCTCTCCGCCTGTCCACGTGCCACAGTGCCGAGCGGCGTTGAGCATGAGAGCGGCATACTGCCACCCGCGTTTGCCCCATGCATGGCCCTTGAATCGCTCCGCACCGACGTTCCCGACTCGCAACGCAAAACGGGAAGGGTCAGGGCTCAGGAAGGAATTGCGCGTTGTCGAGCATTTTGCTACCCTGCGCATCACCCCATCCAATGATTGACCCATGCTGCGCTGCAATTTATCCACTTGATGGGCCGCAACAAGCTCCGCATCGTCGACGTTGCAAGGCTCACCGGCCTTAACCGCAGCACGGTCACCGCCCTATACAAAGAAACCGCCACCAGGGTCGATCTCCCGGCCATCGACCAGTTGTGTCGCCTCTTCGGTTGCCAAGTAGGCGACCTGTTCGAACACATTCCTGACACACCAGGCAAAGCCCAATGACCCTAAGCGCCTCGCGCTGGCACGTAATTGCCGAATCCAATTTTGCCTGGGAGCGCGAGGCACTTGAATGGCTCCGCACCCACCTGCCCGATCGGGATTCGTGGCACGTCTGGACCAACTTCGAGTTCATTGACGACCAGGGCAAGGTCAACGAGGTCGACGCACTGGTGCTCTCCCCGGCTGGCTTGTTCCTGGTGGAGATCAAGAGTCGGCCTGGCGTGCTCAAGGGCGACGCACACAGCTGGACCTGGACCACCGATGGTCGCTCCAACACCTACGACAACCCGCTGATCCTGGCCAACCGCAAGGCCAAGCGGCTGGCCAGCCTGTTGCGCCGCCAGCCCGCCATCACCAAGGCGAAGATCCGGCTGCCCTTCGTGGAGCCGGCGATTTTTTTGTCATCCAGCAGCCTCGCGTGCCAACTGGAAGGCGCGGCAAAGAGCGCGACTTTCCAGCATGGCAGACCGAGGGCCGCAGACGACGCTGGCATCGTCGGTGCATTGGCCAACGGCATCACCACCCAAAACCACAACCCGGTCGATTCGGCGCAGGCCCGCGTGATCGCCCGTGGCCTGGCCGAAGCCGGCATACGGCCCTCCAACAAGCACCGTCAAGTGGGGGACTACCAGCTCAACAAGCTGCTTGCTGAAGGCGAAGGTTTCCAGGACTGGGAGGCCAGCCATGTCAGCATCGACACCGTTCGCCGACGCGTGCGCATCTACACGGTGGCCTCTGCGTCCACCCCGGAGATCCGGGCCACGCGGGTCCGGCAAGCCCGGCGTGAGTTCGAGATCCTCGAAGGCATCGACCACCCAGGCATCCTGAAGGTCAAGGACTACAAGGAAACCGAACTTGGGCCGGCGCTGGTCTTTGACCACGACCCGAAAGCCGTGCGCCTGGACCACCTGCTGCGTGAGCGCGGCAAGACGCTCACCGTCACCCAGCGCCTTCAGCTCGTGCGCGACATCGCGGAGACGCTCAAGTACGCGCACTCCAAGCGCCTGTATCACCGCGCGCTGGGGCCGCAAAGCATCCTCGTTCATGACCTTGACGGCGGGGTGATGCACGTCCGGCTGATGAACTGGCAAACAGCCTCGCGCAACGTCGGCGATCTGGCCTCGCCCAACACCGTGCATCGCACGACCGGCACCCGCCACGTCGAGGACTACGTCGAAGACCCGGGGCTCATCTACCTGGCGCCCGAGACTACGAGGGCCGACCCGGCGCAAGGCCCAAGCCTGGATGTCTTCTCGCTTGGCTGCATCGCCTACTACCTCTTCAGCGGCCAGCCGCCGGCCGAGTCGGTGCTGGATCTGGCTGAAAAGCTGCGTGTCGGCCAAGGCTTGCGCCTGTCCGACACGATGGACGGGTGCGGCGCGCGGCAGCAGGAGTTGATCCAGTTCGCCACCTACCCCGACCTGCTGGCGCGCTACGACTCGATCCAGGGCTTCCTCGATGACCTGGACCGGGTCGAAGATGAACTGACCACCCCCGATCCGGAAGCGACCGTCGATCCCAGCATCGCCAGCACCGG
>JANOUM010000386.1:0-2291 GCA_031416855.1 Rhodoferax sp.
CAACGGCGCAAACCGGCCCAGACCGGCGGCACAGGCGACCGCCGCCCAACCGTCGTCGCCTGGATCGGCCACGGCGGCCACGATGCTGTCGCAGTCGTTCAGGTCCAGAAAACGGTCGCAGCCTTGCGGCCCGGCCGTGACCACCTGGTAACGCGGTGCCAGCAACGCCTGGACCGCTTTGCCGACCAGCCCGGTCGCGCCCACCAGCAGGACGTGACCTCTTGAACTTGACGTTGGCATCGGTGGAATCTCAGCGCTTGGGCGATGCAATACGCGCTGTGGCCAGCAACTCGATGCGCATTCCCGGCGCAACCAGTGCCGCCACCACCGCAGTCGAGCGGCTCGGGTACGGTGCACGGAACATTTCGGCGTACACCACGTCGACCGGCTTCATGTCGGCCACATCGAGCAGGTAGAGCTGGACCTGCAGCACATCGTCCAGCGAGCCGCCGGCCGCCTCGATCGCCTGGCGCAGGTTCTCCAGCGTGAGCCGGGTCTGCGCCGTGATGTCGCCTTGCAGGATCTTGCCTGCAGACGTTACCGGCCCGTGGGAGGTATAGACCATCTGCCCGTCGGCCACGGCCCAGCTGAAGGGTTGCCCCAGCGAGGGCAGTCCGGTGTCTATTTCATGTCGCATGGTCAGGTATTCCTCCAAAATGCGGGCCGCGTTCACAGCCCCAGATCCGCCTACCGCACCCGCTCGTCGGTGTATTGCGCGACCAGGTCGGTTCCGCCGGGCAGCAGCACCGGATCTTCGCATTGCGCAAGGCAGTCCAGGTGCGGCCGGCACACTGGCCAGCTGCCACAGGCGCCGCGGCATCCGCGAACGGGTGCCTGCAGGCAGCAGGCCGGCAGTTGGCAAATAAAACATGCGGCGGAGGATGAACGGGTGGCCGTCGAACCTGTGTCTGCGGCCGGACCGTGTCACCGGTCAATGGGGCTGCAAACCTTCCTGTCACAACCCATGTTGTGTCGAGCAAGCCCCGAGAATAATGCAAAGAGGTTGACTGATCAACAAAAATTCCCCGGTGCGCGGCGGCACGCGCCTGGCCATTGACCAGGCACTGGGGCATCCGCCATCGTAGGTGGGTCCTCAGACCTGCATCCGGGGTCGATTGCGCCGGGCAAATGGCGGACAATGGCTCCATGCACCACCACTGCAACATGGCCATTGGGCACACCAAGTCACCGCTGCGGCTCCTGAACATCCGGCGCATCGCATCCATCGAGATCGCCTGGCTGCTGCTTGCAAGCCTGCCCGCTGCCGCCCAACAACAACAGCCACGTCCTTACGAATTGCCAGCGGAGTCGGTGCGCCAGTTCGCCGCCAGCCTGCAATTGGCAGTCAAGGCCAACAACCCGCAGCTGCTTGCAAGCCTGGTGCAGTTCCCGCTTCGGGTCAATACCGGCCCTGGCAAGTTCTATTTCGTCAGGCGTGAGGACTTTGTATCCGAGTACTACAAAATCTTCGACGTGACGGTCAAGGCGGCCATCCTGAAACAGGATATGGGCAGCCTGGAACAGTCGGCCGGGGACATCGCCATCGGTGATGGCATGCTGACGGTGGCAGGCGTTTGCCATGACCGGCACTGCGCGACCGTATCCCCAAAAGTGACGACCGTGGACCTTCGCAGCCCTTGACGGCGCGCACCTTTTGGTAACACGGCTGTCAAAAATCCATGCCAATATGCCGACAATGATGCAAAAATACCGACTTCTAGAAAATTTCGACTGGCTGCTGTATGCGTTGGGCTAAAACAAGTTTGCGAAACAGCTTCTTCGGCTGGCTGGGTCATGACGTGCCGGCGGCACCGGCGGCACCAGCGGAACGCATCGAGGCGGTGCGAAAAGCCATGCTCCAGGCTCTGGAGCAGTCGAGTGACGCAACCCATCTCGCATTGGAACGCAAGCTGCTGTTCGCCAAGGATATCGGCGAGTTATGGTATGCCCGCCCCGATCTGATGAATGCAGTGGCGGCCCGGCTGGGTGAATCGAACGCCCGCGAGAGTCTGGCGCGCATCACTGTCTTGTTCAAGGACCTGCAGCCGGGTGCCAACCGATGAGTCGCAATCGGTCGCCCTCCGGGCAGTGCTAGCCCAAGTTCATGCGGTGTGCAGGCACGGCACAGTATGCCGTCCGCGTGCTGCCATGGCGGCGCGGCGCCATCGTCAGCGAGCTGCGCGCACCATGTTCCGCGCAATCACGATCTGCTGGATCTGGCTGGTACCTTCATACAGACGAAACAGGCGCACATCCCGGTAAAAGCGCTCGATGCCGTAATCCGCCAGGTA
>JANOUM010000387.1:0-14542 GCA_031416855.1 Rhodoferax sp.
CGCTGTACGTTGTTGTACAGGCCGCCAAGCATGACGATGCCCAGGTCTTCGATGTCACCGTCGAAGAACTCGTTGAGGCCACGCTCCTCGATGAAACGCACCGCCGCCGGCCAGCGGTCGATGATCTTCTCGTGTTCGTGCAGGTAACTCGCGGGCGGCAGCACGATGCGGCTGGTGTCGCGCAGTGGCGACTCCAGTGCTTCACGCAGCGTGTAGGGTGGCGGCAGGTTGGGCCGGGTCACGAAGCTGCCGTGCAGGTGGCAGGAGCGTACCCGCAGCTCCAGCATCACCGGTGTACGGCTGGCCTCGGACAGCGCGAAGCCGTCATGCACCGCCTGCACGATGCTGGGAAGGTTGGGCCGCGGGTCGAGCAGCCAGATCTGCGATTTCATGGCGAACGCATGGCTACGCTCCTGCATGATCGACGAGCCTTCGCCGTAGTCCTCGCCGATGATCACCAGCGCACCGCCGGTGACGCCGCCCGACGCCAGGTTGGCCAGCGCATCGGAGGCCACGTTGGTACCCACGGTGGACTTCCACGTCACGGCGCCCCGGATCGGGTACATCACCGACGCAGACAGCGTGGCCGCTGCCGTTGCTTCGCTGGCGCTGGCCTCAAAATGCACCCCCAGCTCCTGCAGTATGGGCTGGGCATCGGCCAGCACGTCCATCAGGTGCGAGATCGGCGAGCCCTGGTAACCCGCCACATAGCCCACGCCACATTCGAGCAGCGCCTTGGTGACGGCCAGGATGCCCTCGCCATAGAACACCGAGCCGGGCGCGGCGCGCAGCTGCTGGACCTCTGCCGCAAATGAACGCTCCGCCATGGTCCTTGCGCCCGGCTCAGTTCGGAATCAACGCCAGCACCCGCAGCGGGCTGCCCGAGCCGCCCTTGATCTTGAGCGGCGCCGACACGATCATCGCGCCGGTCACAGGCAGCTGGTCGAGGTTCTTCAGGCACTGCAGGCCGAACTTGTTGGCGCCGTGCATGAGGGTGTGGCAGGGGTAGGCCACCGGCCAGGCATAAGACTGACCGGCGTCGGTGTTGATGGTTTCCACCGCGAAGCCATGCACATTGCGCCCGACCAGGAACTCCACCGCCGCCTGGGTCGGCCCCGGGGTGTGGGCGCCGTCTTCCTGCATGTTGACGTAGGACGCCGGGTCGGATATCCGCCTGGACCAGTCGGTGCGGAAGGCGACCCAGGCGCCGGCCGGGATGCGGCCGTTTTTCGCCTCCCAGGCCTCCAGATACTCGACCGTCAGCAGCCAGTCCGGGTTTTTCGCCACCTCCGCGCTGGCATCGACCACCACCACGGGTGCAAGGAAGTTGCGGCTGTCGATGGTGTCCACCGTGTTGTTCGCATGGTCCTTGCCCGAGATCCAGTGCGCCGGCGCGTCGAAGTGTGTGCCGGTGTGTTCGCCGCAGCTGAAGTTGTTCCAGTACCAGCCCGGGCCGGCGTCGTCGTACTGGGAGATCCGCTCCATCTTGAACGCGGCAACCTGGCCGAACTGCGGCGGCAACACCAGCGGCGGAAAGTCTTCCGAGAGGGTCTGGGTGAGGTCCACCACGCGGATGGTGCCAGCGGCCAGTTCGGCGGCAAAAGTAGCCAGGACGTTGCTCATGGGGTGCTCCTGAATGAAAAATGGACGGTTGTCGACGCGGGTTTACAGTCTAGCCTTCCCCGCCAGCGGATGGTTATCCGGATTTCGCCGAACGTTTTCCGATATGTCGGCGGCCGGGCACCAGGCCATCATCGACCTCAACATCTCGGCGCTGAGCGCCATGTTGGCGCATCTGTTGCCCCCGATGGGGCCGTTCGGGACGGGTGTCAGCGCGGGCTGAGGCGTTCGGCCATCGGCTCGCCCAGGCGCACCGCACCGGCAACTTGCCACTGCGGGTTGAATGTCGCAGCGCCCCCGGGGAACAACAGCACCACCGTCGATCCCAACAGGAAACGCCCCATTTCCTGCCCCTGGGCAAGTTCGACCGGGTTGTCGGTGTAATACCAGTCGCGCAAGCGGCCAGGGCGCGGCGGGTTCACCACCCCGTGCCACACCGTGGCCATGCTGCCGACCACGGTGGCCCCGACCAGCACCAGCACAAACGGCCCGCGCGCCGACTCGAACACACACACCACGCGCTCGTTGCGGGCGAACAGCCCCGGTACGCCACGGGCCGTGGTCGGATTGACTGAGAACAGTTCGCCCGGCACATGGATCATGCGTGTCAACCGGCCGGCGCACGGCATGTGGATGCGGTGGTAGTCGCGCGGGCTCAGGTAGATGGTCGCGAACGCGCCATCCTCGAACCGTGCGGCCAGGGCCGCGTCGCCCCCGACCAATGCGGTGGTGGAGTACCGGTGGCCCTTGGCCTGGAAAATCTGGTCGCGCTCTATCGGCCCGTACTGGCTGATCGCACCGTCCACCGGGCAGACCAGATCGGCACGCGCCAGCGGCCGGGCGTCGACCTTGAGCGCGCGGGTGAAGAATTCATTGAAGGTCGCATAGTTGCGGATGTCCGGGTCGACCGCCTCGTCCATGTTGACCTTGTAGCGGCGCACGAACCAGGCGATCAGGCGCGTGGTCAGCGGGCCGCCTTGCGTGGACGCCACCAGCCCCGCGAACCGGGTCAGGGCCTGCTTGGGAAGGAGGTATTGGGGCAGTACGGCGAGGCGGTCGGACACGATGGACGGCCCCGCGATGGAGGGCTGGGCGAAATGGTGCGGGATTATATCGGCCGCCTCCAGCCGCATTCCGCCAATCCAGTGCCTGATGACCTTCGAGGCGCTGCGCGTACGCGAACACGGCCCGTTCGACTCCGTTCGACTCCGTGCGTTAAGGGGGGTCAAGGGAGTCAGCGGTCCAGGCGCTGGAGAATGGTCCGCCACAGTTGCTTTTGCCAGTCCGGTCCACTGCGGCCCCAACTGGAGATTTCGGACAGCGTCCTGAAGCAGCCCTCGCAAAACCCATTGTTGCCGTTGACCCGGCACACCGAGACGCACGGAGAGGGCACGTCATTCCCGCAGCGCTGGGCGCGCGCGGCTCGCCGACGCAACTGTTCCGCCAATTGCCGGCGCAAAGCCAATGCTTCGAAGCCGCCGCGGTCGGCTGGATGCGCTGGATCGTCCGCGACGGTCGCCGCTAACAGCGACGAGGGCGGCACGACCGGGGCTTGGTTCGCAGGGTTGTTGTCAGCCATGTCCGTTGACTAGTGTCGTCCTTTTTCGCTTTTCAGCCGCGCGCCGCGGCTTCTTCGCGGCTGGCGGTCTGGGCGCAGAACCAGCGACGGCAGCACCAGAGCGCGTGGGTGAACCCGGTGCGTGCGCCAGCAATTGGTCGTAAAGCTCCTGCGCAGCCGGCGACAGCGTGCGCCCCCTTCGGCGTATCAGCCCTACCGTGCGCGAAATCACGGGGTCAACCAGGGCCACGCTGACCAAAGTGGCGTGGCCATCCGGCGGCATGGCCAGCCGTGGCACGGCTGCCACCCCCATGCCGGCTTCGACCAGACTGACCAGCGTCGACACATGTTGCGCCTCGCAATACCAGCGCGGCCGCGTCGGGCTCTCGGCCAGCCCCAGGTCGAGCAGGAACCGGTTGCCGCTGTCCTTGGTGACCGACATGTACTCGTGCGAGGCCAGTTCCGCCCAACTCACCGACTTGCGCCCGGCCAAGGGGTGCTCGGTCCGGCACGCCACCACAAATGGCTCCTTGAGGACCGGCTCGAATTCGAGCTCCGGCTCCTGCGTCCCGATGTAGTTGAGCCCGAAGTCGGCTTCGTTTCGCAGCACCGTGCTGAGAACTTCGTTCGCCCCCTGGTCGACCAGCCGAATCATGATGCGCGGGTATCGCGCGTGGTAGGCCTTCAGCACGTCGGGCATAAAATACCGCACTGCGGAGGGGATACACGCAATGGTGACCTCGCCACTCACGTGCGCGGCGACGTCGCGTATTCCCATCATGGACTGCTCGAGCCCGTTCAGCAGTTCGTTGGCGCGGTAGGAGAATTCGCGCCCCACAGTGGTCATGTCCAGTTTGCGCGTCGTGCGGTGGAAAAGGCGTACACCCAGTGCCGACTCGAGCTTCTCGATCCGCCGCGACAGCGCCGGTTGCGACAAATGCAATTCCAGCGCGGCGGCGCTGAAGCTGCCGAGTTTTGCGACCGACACAAAGGCGCGCAAATCCGGCAAATCGAAATTCATGTGCACGACGCATCAATCATAAGAAAAATTGCATTTTACAGATTGCCCGGCTTGGAACATGATTACAGCGCCACCCCCATATCCACACCCGCTGTCTGCCAGGAGAGTTGAATGAGCCGCATCGTGCACCTGTCGCTGAAAGTTGACGATATTCAGCAAACCGGCGATTTTTACCAGCGCACGTTCAAGTTCCAGGACACCGGGACCGAAAAAATGCGCGACCATACCGCGCGCCACATGACCGACGGCGAACTTGACTTCACCCTCACCAGTTATGACCTTGGCAGCCGCTCGGCCGAATCCACGGCCGCCGGCATGGGCCCATGTATCCACCACGTCGGCATTGAGGTGGAAGACCTCGAAAAGGTCACCGAGGAGATCAAGGCGCATGGTTGCGAGGTGGTGAGCGACCCGGGCGTCATTCCCGTGAAGTTCCGTGCGCCGGGTGGCACGATTGCGGAGCTGGTCGAGATCGGGCGCTACAAAGTGGCCACTGTCGGCCGGGAAACCATCAACCGCATCACGCACATCTCTCTGAAGGTGGAAGATATCCATATGGTGGGCGACTTCTACAAGCGCGTATTCGGCTTTCGCGACACCGAAACCAAAAAGACCCGCGACCATACCTCGCGCCACATGACCGACGGTGAAATCGACTTCACGCTGATTAAATACGACGC
The DNA here is from genome assembly GCA_031416855.1 of Rhodoferax sp. Taxonomy (GTDB): domain Bacteria; phylum Pseudomonadota; class Gammaproteobacteria; order Burkholderiales; family Burkholderiaceae_C; genus CAISIP01. The sequence continues at coordinate 4,880 of JANOUM010000387.1, forward strand.
CGGAACGACTTCTGCGGAGTCGATGGCCTCGGGCGCCGGACCATGCATTCACCACTTTGCCGTGGAAGTCGAAGACCTGGAACAGTCCACCCATGACATCCAGGCACAGGGCTGCCGGGTGGTCAGCGATCCCGGTGTCATCCCCGTCAAGTTCCATGCGCCGGGTGGCACGCTGGCCGAACTGGTGGAAATTGGCCGCTACAAACAACTCGGCCATTGACCCTGTGCGCCAGCCCGACCTGACGTTGATATGGCCCCGAGACACAGCGTGAATGCATTTGTCCGCAAACCCGACTTCTGGTCCGGCCTGGCGCTGGCTGGTCTGGGGGCCTACATCATGAGCCAGGCATGGGGCTGGGCCTACATGTCCGAGGACGGACCGGGCGCCGGATTTTTTCCGCGTTGGTACGGTGGCGCAATGCTGGTTCTGTCGCTGTTCCTGGTGGCCGGCGCGGTACTGAAAACCGACCCCATGGCTGCGCGCAAACGTCTGGCTTTCGGTGAGGTGCGCCGGGCTCTGACGGGCTGGTTGGCCCTGGTGGTGTGTGTTGGCATTCTCAAGTACGTGGGATTCATCCTCGCGTTCGGCCTGCTGACCTGGTTCATGATCGCCGTCATGTACCGTCGGCCGCAATTCACCGCTCTGCTGCTCGCCGCCGGTGGCGCAGTCGGCTTTTACGCACTGTTTGTGTGGGCGCTTGGATTGAAGCTGCCGGCCGGGACCTTGTTCGCATGAGTTGCGCCCGGTATTGACACCATGGATGTTTTATCCGGATTGGCGCAAGGTTTTTCGGTGGCACTGACCCCGATGAATCTGCTCATGTGCGTGCTTGGATGCCTCCTGGGCACCGTGGTTGGAGTCTTGCCTGGCTTGGGCCCGCCCGCCACGATCGCCATGTTGTTGCCGCTCACCTTCAAGATGGAGCCGACCGGGGCGATGATCATGCTCGCGGGCATCTACTACGGCGCGAAGTACGGTGGCTCCACCACCTCGATCCTGCTCAACGTGCCTGGTGAGAGCTCCTCGGTCGCCACCTGCCTTGATGGTTACCAGATGGCCCGCAAAGGGCGTGCTGGCGTGGCGCTGGGCATCAGCGCGATTGCCTCCTTCATCGCCGGCACGGTCGGCACGTTGGCATTGATGCTGGTAGCGCCGCCACTTGCCAAGCTCACGCTCGCCTTCAGCTCGCCGGAGTATTTTGCGCTGATGGTACTGGGCCTTGCGATGGTGGCGCTGCTGGCGGGCGACTCCCTGACCAAGGCCTTGCTGGCGATGATGGTCGGTTTGTGGATCGCGAGCATGGGAACCGACCTGTTCACGGCTACCTCCCGGTTCACCTTCGGTCGCACCGAACTGCTGGGTGGCATCGAGTTCGTCGTCGTGGCGATCGGTGTCTTTGCGGTCGGCGAAGTGATGGCCAACCTGGAGCAATCGACACCCACCGAGGTGCTGCCAGTTCCAAAAGGGCTGAAGAACCTGTTGCCGACCTGGCAAGACCTGAAGGACTGCCGGTTTGCGTTTGTCAATGGTTCCGTGGTGGGGTTCCTGGTCGGCGTACTGCCTGGCGCGGGCTCCACCATTTCCTCTTTTCTCAGTTATGGCATCGAGAAGGCAGTGTCCAAGCACCCCGAAAAGTTCGGCACTGGAGTGGTCGAGGGCGTTGCCGCCCCGGAAGGCGCCAACAACGCGGACACCGCCGGGGCGATGGTGCCACTGTTGACTCTCGGCATTCCGGGCAGTGGCACCACAGCCATCCTGCTGGCCGCGCTGGTGCTCTGGGGTTTCAAGCCCGGGCCGCTGTTCATCGAGGAGAGCCCGGCCATGTTCTGGGGGCTGGTGGCAAGCATGTACGTGGGCAATGTCATCCTGCTGATCTTGAACCTTCCGCTGGTGGCGGTGTTTGCGCAGCTCTTGAAGATGCCGGCCTATGTGATGTACCCCTTGATCCTGGGGGTGTCCATCATCGGGGTCTACACAACGAACTCGAGCACTTTTGAGCTCGGTCTGCTCGCCGGCTTCGGCCTGCTGGGTTTTGCGCTGCGCAAGCTGGATTTTCCGACCGCGCCGCTGGTCCTGGGCCTGGTTCTTGGGGACTCCATGGAGAAGTCCTTGCGCCAGGCTTTGATGATGTCACAGGGAGACGTTGCCATCCTGTTTCGCCCGATTCCCGCCGGTTTGTTGCTGGTCGCCGCGTTGCTCCTTGTCGTTCCTTTGGTGCGAAAGTTCAACGCGGTGCGGGTGCAGGTGATTGACAAGGAAGCCTGAGGGGCTGAGCCACCGATTTCATTTTCCAAACTATTCGGGAGACACAACATGAAGAGTTCCAGATTGATCGCCGCTGTGATCGTTGCCGCGACTGCAAGCATTACAGGGCTGGCACAGGCGCAGTGGAAACCAACCCAGACCGTCGAGGTCATCGTGCACACGGCGCCAGGCGGCGGCAACGACCTGCTGGCGCGCGCCGTGGCCCAGATGATGGCCAAGGAAAATCTTTTGCCGGTTCGCATGCAGGTGATCAACAAGCCGGGCGGCAATGGCGCCGTTGCCGCCGCCGCGATAGCCGAGAAAAAAGGCGATCCCCACAGCCTGGGTTTCATCACCAGCGTCTGGATCGCCAACGGCCTGACGACGACGGAGGCCAGGGTCACGCTGGCCGATCTCACGCCGGTCGCACAATTGTTGTTCGAACCGGCCCTGATTGCAGTGCGGGCTGATTCTCCGTTCAAGACCTTGAAGGACTTCATCGACGCGGCCAAGGCAAAACCGGGTGAACTCAAGCAGTCGGGTGGATCGGCGACCTCGCGTGACAACATCATTCGGCAGACCCTGCAAACCCATACCGGAACGAAATGGGCGTTCGTGTCGTTCCAGGGCGGTGGTGAGCGCCTTGCGGCGCTGCTGGGCGGGCACGTCGACATGATGGTGATCGAGCCCCAGGAGGCCGGAGAACAGATCCGTGCCGGAAAGTTGCGGGTACTGGCACAAATCGCGCAAAAGCCCCTGCCCAACTACCCCAATGTGCCCACGCTCAAGCAAGCCGGTTACGACGTGGTGGCAACGCCGCAGATTCGCGCCGTGGTTGCGCCCCCTGGTTTTCCCAAGGAAGCACTGGCGTATTACGAAGATCTGTTCGCCCGGCTGGAGCGCACGGCGTCATGGAAGAAGTATGTGGAAGACTTCCAGTTGGAAGATGGATTTGCGAATGGCGCCGGGCTTGCCAGGACGATTGACCAGATCGAGAAGGACATGCGTGTCCAGTTTCAGCTCGCAGGAATAAAACTGGTGCGCTGATCGGCTGCATCTGCACACTGCCACGATCGACCGCGACGGAAGACACTCTTGGAACGTTTGCAGATTCTCAGCGCAGGTGCTGCCCAGGGCGTGGTGTCGGCTCTCGTGGAGCGATTCCAGGCGGACAACCTGGGTGCCTGTGCTGCAAGTTATGGTGGCGTACACGCTGTCTGGCAGCGTGTCCAGGAAGCCTCTGATCTGGACATCGTGATCCTTACCGGCGCCCTGATGGACGAATTGATCACACTGCGCCAGATCGACCCTGGCAGCCGCACCGACCTGGGGCTGGTCGCCACCTGCCTGGCAGTTCGGTCTGGCGAGCCACTGCCCGCCATCACCAGCGCCGAACAACTGCGCGCCGCCTTTCTGACATCGACCCGGGTGGTTTGCCCGAACCCGGAGCTGGCGACAGCCGGCAAGGTCCTGCTGCGGGTGTTGGAGCAGTTGTGCATCAGGCACCCCATGCAGGCTCGTCTCGAATACTGTGACAGTGGCGCGCAGACCCTGCAGATGCTGGCCGCAGGGACTGGCCGGCACGAGCTCGGCGTTGCGCAACGAACCGAGATCCTTGGCTGCCAGACGGTGTCTCTGGTGGGCAGCCTGCCCGGGGCCATGCACAGCACTGTCATGTACTCCGCGGGTGTGGCGGTGCAGTCACGCCGTCCGCACTTGGCGAAAATTTTCCTGCAGCTGCTGACCGCTCAGCCAGCCGCCTTGCTGGCGGCGGGATTCGAATAACCAACGCGCTCTTGTGAACCGATGTCTGCCATGCCCCACTCCCAACAAAATGTGATCGCGGTCGCCACCCGGCTGGCCAGTGGCATCGTGCTTGCCTGCCCCGAAAAAGCCCCGGGCGCCCGCGCGGTCGCGGACCGGCTGCTGCTGGACATTTCCGGCATCTGTATTGCAGCGCGCCGGGAGCCCTATGTGATTGCTGCCATGGCCGCCCTGGACGGCGACGGGCCGTGCACCGTGATCGGTTCTGCCAGAATGCTCGGCGCCGAGAATGCTGCGTTTGTCAATGGCATTGCTGCGCACGGCGAGGATTTCGACGACACCTATGAAGGTGGGCCGGTGCACGCGGGTGTCGTGATTGTCCCGGCACTGCTCGCCGCCGCCCAGCGACACAGCCTGTGTGGGGCAGACCTGCTGCGTGGCATGGCGATTGGCGCCGAGGTGATGTGCCGCCTGTGCAAAGTGGCACCCATGCGGGTGCACAAGGCCGGTTTCCACCCGACCGCCATCTTCGGTGTCATGGGTGCCGTGGCGGGTATCGGCGCCGCCTTGCGGCTGCCCGAGAAACAGCTGGTGCACGCATTTGGTATCGCCGGCAGCATGGCCGGCGGCATCATCGAGTACCTGGCGGACGGCTCCTGGACCAAACGCATGCATCCCGGCTGGGCGGCGCAGTCGGGCTACCGCGCGGTTCGGCTCGCAATGCAGGGATTCGTTGGCCCGACAACGGTTTTCGAGGGGCAACACGGCCTGTTTCATGGTTTCGCCAACACGCTGGACGGCGATTTTGAGGCCATGCTGGATGGTTTTGGGAAGCAATGGCTTTTTCGCACCATTGCCTTCAAGCCTTATGCCTGCGGCACCATGTCGCACCCCTACATAGACTGTGGCCGGGCATTTCGGGAACGCGGCATCGACCCGGAGTTGATCGTGAAGATCGAGGCAGAAACGGCACACGGCATCGTTCACCGCTTATGGGAACCGCTGGCGATGAAGCAGCGCCCACCGAATGCCTATGCCGCAAAATTCAGCACCCCCTATGCGATCGCGGTGGGCATCCTGCGCGGTGATGCGGGACTGGGTGAATACGACGAAGAAACCGTCAAGGACGCGGCGCTGATCCGCTTGGCGGGCAAGATTTCGTATGTGATCGACCCCGCCAACCCCTATCCCGACCAGTTCACCGGGCACATCCGGGTGACGCTCGGCAATGGCCAGGTGTTTGAACATCGGCAGGGGTTTTTCAAGGGTGGCGCGGAGCATCCGCTGAGCGACGCCGACTTGCATGGCAAGTTCATGGCCAACTGCCGGCATGGAGGGCTGGCAAGCGGCCAGGCAGAACACATGGCCGCCATGCTGGCCGGTTTGCTGGATGCACCGCGGGTGGACATGTCGCTACTTCCCCACTGATTGATCCAGCATGAAACCATCGAAACACGCAGGGCCGGTTGCGCTCGTCACCGGCGCAGGCCGCAACATCGGACGCGAAATTGCACTCGGACTCGCGGTCGCTGGATGCGCGGTGGCAGTCAACGTTCGGGCATCCGTGGACGAAGGCGAGGCGGTCGTGAATGCGATCCTGGCGCACGGCGGACAGGCGATGCTGTGCGTCGCGGATGTCACCGACCCACAGGCCGTGAAGGCCATGGTGGACGACATCGACCACCGATGGGGACGGCTCGATGTATTGGTAAACAACGCGGCGATCCGGCGCGAGGCCAGGGTGGGCGACATCACGCCCCAGGAATGGCATGACACGCTGGCAGTGATTCTGGATGGCGCATTTTTTTGCGCCCAGGCAGCGCTGCCGCTGCTCAGGCTTTCAGATTGCGCCGCTATCGTCAATATTGGCGGCATGACGGCGCATACGGGTGCCACTGACCGTGTGCATGTGGTGACCGCGAAGGCGGGGCTCGGTGGCCTCACACGGGCGCTGGCGCACGATCTGTCGGCTGACCGGATCACCGTGAACTGCATTTCTCCAGGCATGATCGACACCGTGCGCGGGGCTGCCAGTTCCAGCGCCACGCCCACCCACCATGCCAAACACCAGCCGTTGCTGGGGCGCCGCGGCAGCGCCGCTGAAGTGGCGGCTTCGGTGGTGTGGCTGGCCGGCCCGTCCGCGCGCTTCGTCACCGGGCAGACCATCCATGTCAATGGCGGCACCTACCTTGGTGGCTGAGTGGCTGAGTGGCAGTCCAGCACATCGCGCCAATGTCGTTCAGAGGGCTGCTGCTGAGTTTGGCGGCGGGCACGTTCGGCGGTTGGTGCGCTGCCGCGCTGCTTATTCCCCTGCCGTGGGTGCTTGGCTCCATGGCAGGCGTTGCTGCCATGCGCCTGGCTGGCGCGGGCAGTGCCCAACCGATGGTGCTTCGGCGCGTGGCGCAGATCACCATTGGCACGGCGCTGGGGCTGACTTTCACGCCGGACGTGGTGCGCCAGGTCGCGTCGCTCGGTCACTGGATGATTCTGGGCTCCGCGTTTGCCATCGGCTTGAGCATGTTTTTCTCAGGCGTCTTGCAGAGGCTGGCAAATCTGGACGGGCCGACTGCGATCTACTCGGTGGCTGTGGGTGCTTCGTCCGAGATGGCGCTGCAGGCGCAACAAGCCGGTGCCGACGGGAGCCAGGTCGCATCGGCGCACGCCGTCCGTATCGTTCTCGTGGTGCTGCTGGCGTCGGTGGTGGCGCATTTCAGCGGGGAGGAGGCCAGCCTTGCGGGCAACGTTTCCGTCCCTGTCATTGCATGGTGGCAGGGGCTTCTGTTTGTGGTTCTGGCACCCCTTTGCGGACGACTGGCACATCGTTTCCATGTGCCCAACGGATGGTTGCTGGGCCCGCTGTTGATGGCGGGCTGTTTTGCCGCCAGCGGCACCACCGGGCGGATGTTTCCGCAGGCATTGATTGCTGCCCAGGTATTGATCGGGTGGAGCCTGGGCCAGCACATGACACGCCAGTTTTTCATCAAGTCGCCGCGCTTGCTCGCATCTGCCGCGCTGGTCACGCTGGGCATGCTGGGTCTGTGCGTATTGCTGGCATGGGTGGTGGGCAACATCGGAGTGGTCTCCATGCTCACAGCCTTTTTGTCGATCGCGCCCGGGGGCACCGCAGAGATGGCCATCATCGCCAAGACCTTCGGCATTGGCGCACCGGTCGTCACCGCGTTCCATTTTTTTCGCGTCGTCACGATGGTGCTGTTGATCCAGTGGGTGGCGCGCACCGTGCTGCGCATCGGCTGGGTGCGCCCACTGCCACCGCGAACCTGACGCCAACAGCCCCACTCTTGCCCTCAACGCTGTCACCTTAGCATTCTGGATTCCCCCATGAAACGTCGCTCTCTTCTCCAGGCCGCCGCCCTGTGCGCTGCATCGCCCCTGGTGGTCCGTGGCCAAAGCACCTATCCAAACAAATCGATCCGCTACATTGTTCCGGTGGCGGCTGGTGGAGGCAGCGACATGGTCGGACGGACGGTCACCGAGCGCTGGGGCGTACTGCTCAAACAGGGTTTCGTCGTGGACAACCAGGCCGGTGGCGGCGGTGTCATCGCCTGCCAGGCAACGGCGCGCGCCGCACCCGATGGTTACACCCTGCTCCAGGGTTATGTGGCCACACACGGCACCAGCCCGGCAACGCGCAAACTGCCCTACGACGCGGTACGGGACTTCACCGCGATCGCCATGATCGGCGCCACCCCCAACGTGCTGGTTGTCAACGCCGCATTGCCGGTTGGCAACGTGAAAGAGTTCGTTGCCTATGTCCGCAAGAATCCGGGGAAACTCAGTTACGGGTCGGCCGGACAAGGCTCCTTGACGCACCTGACGATGGAACTGTTCAAGCAACAGATCGACTCCTTCATGGTGCACATTCCCTACCGTGGCATTGCACCCGCGTTCACCGACCTCATCGGTGGCCAGACGCAGGCCATGTTTCCGGGCCTGGCCGCGGCCACGCCGCATATTCGCTCCGGGCGTGTGCGCCCGCTTGCCGTCACCGGCTTGCGACGGCACCCGCAATACAAGGACCTGCCGACGCTCGATGAGTCCGGGTTCAATGGATTCGATGCGCAGCAATGGTATGGCGTTGTCGGTCCGGCCGGCATGCCCGAGCCGATTGTGCGGCACCTCAATGAGACGCTGGCCAGCGTGTTGCGGGCACCCGATCTGCGAGACAAGCTCGCGGTGGAAGCCATCGAACCCCTGGTGATGTCGCCAGAGCAGTTCAGCGCCTTCATCAAGACCGACATTGCGCGCTGGACCAAGATCGCCAAAGACCGCAACATTCAGCTGGAGAGTTAAGCCATGGCCCGAAATACACATGTCGCAGCCGATCACAACGCGCCGCCGGTCACGCAGATTCTGGGCGACTTCATTGCCAACCATCCCTCTGGCGGCTGGAGCGCAGCCGTCGACCATGAGGCCCATCGCACTTTCCTCAACTGGCTCGGCTGCGCCATCGGTGCGTGCCGGCATGAAGCGGCTGACGCGGCCCTGGCAGCGGTGCGGGTCCTGCAACCGGCGCCTCAGGCCAGTATCCTGGGGCGTGACGTCAAGGTGGACATGGCCTCGGCCGCACTCGTCAATGGCATCACATCGCACACCTTTGATTTTGACGACACCCACCTCAAGACGATCATCCACCCGGCCGGACCGGTGGCCTCGGCGCTGCTGGCGCTGGCCGAACACTGCGGTGCCAGCGGGCAAGAGGTCATCGACGCGTTGGTGATAGGCATTGACGTCGCCTGTCGTGTCGGCAACACGATGTACCCGGAGCACTATGACCGTGGTTGGCACATCACTGGCTCCACCGGTACGGTCGGCGCCGCAGCCGCATGCGCGCGCCTGCTGAAACTCGACGCCGCCAGATGCGTGATGGCGCTGGGCATCGCGGCGTCGCAACCGATCGGCATGCGCGAGCAATTCGGCACCATGACGAAACCGTTTCACCCTGGCGGTGCGGCGCGCGCCGGGCTCATGTCCGCGCTGCTGGCGCAAAGCGGGTTCACTGCCAGCCCGAAGGCGCTGGAGGCCCCTCGTGGAATGATGCAAACCATCTCCACCAAGAACGACTGGAGCGAGATCACGCATGAATTGGGGAGTCGCTTTGAAATCTCCTTCAACACCTACAAGCCGTTTGCGTGCGGTATCGAGATCCATCCCAGCATCGATGCCTGCGCACAATTGCGGGCCAAGGGGGTCAGGCCCGAACAAGTGGCTCGGATCGACCTGCGCGTGCACTCGCTGGTACTCGAACTCACCGGCAAGAAGGAGCCACAGGATGGCCTGCAAGCCAAGTTCAGCGTGTACCACGGTTGCGCTGCCGGCCTCACGTTCGGCCGGGCCGCGGAAGAAGAGTTCGCCGACGACATCGTGAACCGGGGGGACATGGTGGCACTGCGGCGCAAGGTCGTTGCGATAGTGGATGACAACATCGCCGAAGCCAGCGCCGATGTCACCGCCACCCTGACCGATGGGCGCACCGTGCACATCTTCGTGGAGCACGCCATTGGCTCCCTGCAAAACCCCATGACCGATCCGCTGCTGGAAGACAAATTCCATGGCTTGTCGGATACCGTGCTCGGAGCTTCCCGGACAAATGCATTGATCGCTGCGTGCTGGAAACTCGGTGCGGCAGAAGGCGT
>JANOUM010000388.1:0-3242 GCA_031416855.1 Rhodoferax sp.
CCGATGCCGATATACATCGCATGGCCCAGGCTGACCATGGCGCCGAAACCCAACACCAGGTTCAGGCCCACGGCGGCCAGCCCGAAGACCATGATGCGGGTGACCATGGTGGTGTAGAACGACTGCCCCAGCCAGCCTGCAAGCAGGGGGACCACGGCCAGGGCCGCGACGATCAGCACCACGCCGACCCGGTGCGAACGAGGCCGTTCCTGGGGCAAGTCCGGCGCAGCGGACGACGGTGTTGTTTTTGTGGACATAAGGTCACCCATGTTTCACCGGGAACAGCCCCTGGGGCCGAAAGGCCAGAACCAGCGCCATCAGAATGTAGATCGACATCGACGCCAGCGCAGGGCCCAGTGCTTGGGCCAGGCTGCGTTCCAGCACTTCGCGCAGCAATGCGGGCAACATGGAGCGCCCGATGGTATCGACGATGCCCACGATGAGCGCACCATAGAACGCCCCGCGGATCGAGCCGATGCCACCGGTGACGATCACCACCAGCGTCAGGATCAGGACGGACTCGCCCATGCCGGGTTGCACCGACAGAATCGGCGCGGCCATGAAGCCCGCCAGGCCGGCAAGTGCGGCACCCCCGCCAAACACCAGACCATTGACCAGGCGGATATTGACCCCCATGGCCGACACCATGTCCGGATCGGACGCGCCGGCCCGTATCAGCATTCCGGCCCGCGTCTTGTGGATCAGCAGGTACAGGGCCAGGGCCACCAGCAGGCCGACCGCGATGATCAGGAACCGGTAGGCGGGGTAGGGCACGCCGAAAAGGTCGATCGTGCCCGATAGGGCCGGCGGCAGGCTCATGTACAGCGGCGACTGGCCCCAAATGACGCGCACGATCTCGTTGAGCAGCAGGATCAGCCCGAAGGTGGACAGCACCTGGTCCAGATGGCTGCGCGTGTACAGCTTGCCCAGCACCACACGCTCCAGCAGCAACCCCAGGGCCAGTGTCGCCGGCACCGCGAACAGGCCTGCCAGCAACAAAGAGCCCCACCAGCCGTATGCGGCCGCCGCGAAATAGGCGCCCATCATGTAGATCGAACCATGGGCGAGGTTGACAAAATTCATGATGCCCAGCACCAGCGTCAATCCCGCCGCGAGCAAAAAGAGCAACACGCCGAACTGGAACCCGTTCAGCAACTGGGCGAAGAATAACGAGGTGGTCATGTCAGCGGCTAACGGCTACTTGCGGTCATGTTCGCCGGTTCAGGATTCGTCCACGATGGTGTTGCGCAACACGCCGACCCCTTGCACCTCGACCTCGCACACGTCGCCAGCCTTCATCCACACCGGTGGCTTGCGCGCCAGGCCCACGCCGGAGGGCGTGCCGGTGATGATGATGTCGCCCGGCTGCAGCGCCATCGCCTCAGAACAGGCTGCCACCAGGGTGGCCACGTCGAAGATCATGTCACTGGTGCTGGCGTTCTGCATCACGGCACCGTTCAGGCGGCACTGGATCTGCAGGCCCGCGCCGCCAGCTGGCAGTTCATCCGCAGTCACGAACTCGGGGCCGAAGCTGCCGCTGGCGTCGAAGTTCTTGCCCATCATGAACTGCGTCGAACGTGTCTGGTGGTCGCGGATCGAGCCGTCGTTGAACAGCGAATACCCGGCCACGTGCTCCAGTGCCTTGTCCTTGCGAATGTAGCGCCCGCCCTTGCCGATCACGGCCACCAGTTCGGCCTCGTAGTCGAACTGCTCCGAGATGTGCGGGCGTACCAGCGTGTCGCCGTGGGCGACCCACGACGACGGATAACGGTGGAAGATCACCGGGAATTTCGGCATCGCAAAATTGCTTTCCTTCGCGTGGTCGGCGTAGTTCAGGCCAATGGCCAGCGCCTTGGCCGGGTTCGACACCGGCGGCAGATAACGCAGACCGGCCAACGGGCGGCGCGTGACAGTACCCGTCATCGCGGCATGCACTGCTGCCATGCCGGCCTCGCCCTGGCGCAGAAGTTCATCTAGCGTGGCCGGCAGGCCGAGTGCGGTGATGTCGACCAGCTCCTGCCCGATACGCACACCCAATGCAGGCTGGCCGTGGTCGTTGGTGAAGGCGATGAATCTCATGGGGTGGCTCCGTCGTGTTGTTCGTGGTTGGTGATGAAATCGTCGGGGACCGGCGGGCCCCACACATAAAGCGAGTCGGCTGGCGGATGGTCGGCCGCGGGCCAGTCGAAATCGGCCGGCACGTAGTCGATGCCGAATGAGTATTCGCAGAAGCTGCCCCAGGGGTCCTGCACGTAGTTGAAGTAGTTGGAGCCAAGCACGTGGCGACCGACACCCCAGCCTTTGCCCCAGCCGGCTTCGCGCATGTGCTCGGCGCCGGCACCGACATCGTCGATGCTGCCCACGTCCCAGCTGCTGTGGTGCAGGCCCGGTGCTTGCGATTTGGCGAAGGCCACCAGGTGGTGGTCGCTGCCATGCGGCGTGTGAACAAACGCGATGATGTCCAGCGAGCGGTCCGACAGACGCAGGCCCAGCACGTCCGCGCAGAAGGCCGTGATGCGCGGTACATCGGGCGAGAAGCGCAGGATGTGCGACAGCTTGCGCGGGTGCACACGAGCCACCTGGCTACGGCTCGGTGCGGCACCTTGCCCCGCGGGCACGGGCACAGGAAGATTCGGCTCGGATTTCGCAGACGGCGACACCTTGGGGCCCACGACCAGCTGCGTGGAAATGCCGTCGGGGTCGCGCAGCCAGATGCCCTGCGCGTCGCCCAGCGGATGCGGCGCGATAGCCAGGCCCAGGCGGTCAATACGTGCCGTGAACTCCGCCACGTCCTCGGCGAAGATGCCGTAACGCACATACTGCAGACGCTTGGCCGCACCGGCTTCGAAGATCGACGCCCAGCAATGGGGGTGGCCGACCGTGTACAGGTCGAGTCGCTGGCCGTCGCGGCGCACGTCCAGGCCGAACTCGGCGTAGAAGCTGTGCGCCACCGCGAGGTCGGGCACCGAGAACGCGAACCGGTCGAGGGAGTGCACTGCGACAACGCCAAGGCGGCGCGAGGGCGTGAGAATGGATGCCGTCATGCAGGGACTCCGGTGAGTACGAAGGCATTGGCGCGGCCGGTCACCTGCTCGAGAATGCCCACCGCCGAACTGGGCCAGGCGTTGCCACGCCAGGCCACATGCTGGTCCGGGCGGATCAGGGTGAAGCGGGTCGGGTACAACTCGGCAATGCCGGCCTCGTGCGGCTGCAGCACCTTGAGCGGAATGTTGGCCTTGCGC
>JANOUM010000389.1:0-2013 GCA_031416855.1 Rhodoferax sp.
GGTGATCTGCTCGAGATCGCAGAGACCGTCGCCGCGCTGAAAGTACAGCAGGGCGCCCCCGCGGGCGAGATCGCCGCCGCCGGGCAACTCGTCATGCTCACGCAGCGCATCGGCAAGGCGTCCACCGAGTTCCTGACCACGGACGGCGTCAGTGCCGAGACGGTGTTCCTGATGGGCAAGGACCTGAACACCTTCAAGGACATTGCGCAAGGTCTGCTGCAGGGCAGCGCGGAGCTCCGCCTGGCGGGGACTCGCGACGGGCAGACCCGCCAGCAACTGGACACGCTGGTCAAGCTGTTCGAGCAGACCCGGGGTCAGGCCAGTTCGGTGCTCGCCAACCTGCAGGGCCTGGTAGCGGCGCGCGAAGCTCAGACCGCCATATTGGCCGACAGCGAACCCTTGCGGCGCAACCTGGAGCAGCTGCAGGGCCGCCTGGGGGGCGGCACCGGTATCGGCACCGGGTCGATCGTCACGCTGCTGCTGGCCGCCGCGATTGCCGTGTTGTGTGCCATGGGCCTGGCCTATATTCCGGTGGTCGAAGGCCGCAAGCGCCAGACGGTGGCCGAATCGCAAATGGTCGATGCCGAGCGCTTGCAGCAGGACGCCAAACGCGTGAACGATGCCAACCAGGCGGCGATTTTGCGCCTGATGAACGAGTTGCAGACCGTCGCCGAGGGCGACCTGACGCAGCAGGCCACTGTCACCGAAGACATTACGGGCGCGATTGCCGACTCGGTGAACTACACCGTCGAGGAACTGCGCAACCTGGTGGCCAGCGTGCAGAACACCGCGTCGCGCGTGGCGCTGACAACGGCCGAGGTGGACTCGACGTCAACCGAACTGCTGGCGGCTTCCAACGAGCAGATGAACGAGATCCAGGCCACTGGCAAGTCAGTGCTGGAAATGGCCACACGCATCAACCTGGTGTCCAACCAGGCACAGGAATCGGCCCTGGTGGCGCGCCAGTCGCTGGACGCCGCGGAATCGGGCCTGACGGCGGTGCAGAACGCGATCGGTGGCATGAACGCGATCCGCGACCAGATCCAGGAAACCTCCAAGCGCATCAAACGCCTGGGCGAGTCATCGCAGGAGATCGGCGAGATCACGGAGCTGATCTCCGACATCACCGAGCAGACCAACGTGCTGGCACTGAACGCGGCGATCCAGGCCGCCTCGGCGGGTGAAGCCGGCCGGGGCTTCTCGGTGGTGGCCGAAGAGGTGCAGCGTCTGGCCGAGCGGTCGGCCGACGCGACACGCCAGATCACGGCGCTGGTGCGCGCGATCCAGACCGATACCCAGGACGCGGTGGCTGCGATGGAGCGCTCGACACTGGGGGTGGTCGAAGGTGCCAAGCTGTCCGACACCGCCGGCGCGCGATTGGCCGAGATCGACCAGGTGTCACGCCAGTTGTCGACCCTGATCCAGCAGATTTCCGATTCTGCCTCGCGTGAAGCGAATCTGGCCAATGCAGTGGCCGACAACATCCAGCACATTTTCGCCGTGACCGAGCAAACCAGTGAAGGCACTCGGGCGACCGCGGGCCAGGTGCGCGAACTGTCGCGCATGGCCGAAGAATTGCGCCAGTCCGTGGCGCGGTTCAAGATCGCCTGAGGTCTGAGGTCGGTCATACGCAGCAGTGGACAACCAGATGCAAACACAAATTCCCGCGCAAGCTGAAAGCGAACTCGCTACTGGGGACCTCGGTCCACTGGCTTGGGTGCTCGACGAGTTGCGCAAGTCACTCGACGGTGCCACCAAGGCCCTGCGCCGGTTTGTGCGCGACGCGGAACTGGCACGCGGCTCCGACCTGGCGGATCTCGATGCGAGCCAGTTGCGCATCGCGCGCCAGCAACTGCACCAGGCGGTCGGCGCACTGGAGATGGTGGGCCTGGGCGCGCCCGCCAAGGTGCTTCGCGTGATGGAGGCGCTGGCCCAGAAGTTCGTGCAGCGACCCGAACTGTGCAGCGACGATGCGGCGAACAAGGTCGAGCGCGCCAGCTTTGCGCTGACCGA
>JANOUM010000390.1:0-1587 GCA_031416855.1 Rhodoferax sp.
CGATGACCTGGGCGGGTTCAGCTGCCCGGCGGGCGCGCTGACGCGCGACGGCACGCGGGTGACCCTGGCCACCGGCGCCTTGTCGGTGACACTACGGCCCGACCCGCTGATGTTGTCCTGGGCCGACGGCCAGGGCCGGCAACTGGTGCACGACCGCGCCACCTCGTCGTACTTCACCAGCCCGCGCACCGGTGCCGTGCGCCACTACCTGCAGCGCGATCGCGCCGAGCGCTACTACGGCCTGGGCGACAAGACCGGCCCGCTCGACCTGCAGGGCCGCCGGTTGCGTACGCTGGCGCTGGACGCGCTTGGCTACGACCCGCAACGCGGTGACCCGCTGTACAAGCACTGGCCCTTTGTGCTGACGCGTGCGCCCAGTGGCGCCTGGTGGGGCATCTATTACGACACGCTGTGCGCCTGCACCTTCGACCTGGGTTGCGAACACGACAACTACCACGCGCTGTTCCGCTACGTGGACATCGACGATGGCGACCTCGACTACTACCTGATGGCCGGTGCCACGCCCGGCGAAGTGATCGCGCAGTTTGTGAAACTCATCGGCGGCACACACCTGCCGCCGCGCTGGTCGCTCGGGTTTGCGCAAACCGCGATGGGCCTGGCCGACGCGCCCGACGCGCAGCAGCAGCTGGACGATTTCATCACCCGCATCCAGGCCGAAGGGATCCCGTGTTCCGCCTTCCATTACGGCTCGGGGTATTCGTCGCGCGGCAAACGGCGCTATGTGTTCACCTGGAACAGTGACAAGTTCCCCGATCCCAAGACCCTCAACGCGCGATTTCAGGACAGCGGCATGCGCCTGGTGGCCAACATCAAACCCTGCCTGCTCGACGACCACCCGGCCTTCGGCGAAATGCGCGCCAAAGGCGGTTTTGTCCAGGACGCCGTCACCGCCCAGCCGGTGATGGAGCAGTTCTGGGACGGTGTGGGCTCACACCTCGACTTCACTCACCCGGCGGTGATCGCCTGGTGGCAGAACAGCCTGAAGGAGCAGGTGCTCGACTTCGGCATCGACGCAGGCTGGAACGACAACAACGAATACGCGGTGATGGACGACGACGCCCGCTGCCACGGCTTTGGCCAGCCGATGCCGTTGCACCGTGCCCGCCCGTTGCACGGCCTGCTGATGACCCGCGCCAGCTTCGAGGCCCAGGCCGCGCATGCGCTCGACAAGACCGAGCCGGTGTTCAGCGTCACCCGCGGCGGCCCGCCCGGGCTGCAGCGTTATGCCCAGACCTGGAGCGGCGACAACACCACCAGTTGGGAGACGCTGCGCTGGAACATTCGCACCGGCTTGCAGATGAGTCTGTCGGGCATGTTCAACGTCGGCCACGACGTGGGCGGGTTTGCCGGTCCCTCGCCCGGGCCGGAGCTGTTTGTGCGCTGGGTGCAGGCCTGCTGCCTGAACCCGCGCATGGTGATGAACTCCTGGAAGGCCGATGGCACGGTCAACGTGCCCTGGCTGCACCCGGAGGTGACCCACCATGTGGCTGCTGCCATCCGCCTGCGCTACACACTCATGCCCTATCTCTGGTCGCTGTTCGAGCGCGCGCACCAGCGTCACGAACC
>JANOUM010000391.1:0-4793 GCA_031416855.1 Rhodoferax sp.
CGGTTCTGCGCGATGACGGCGCAACAAGCCCGCGACTGTGCACCGCAACCCGTTCCGATCTGCCCGGAACCTGCCATCCCTCCAGGAGCAACGATGCCCGCCGTCTCGCAGCACCCGGCTGACCTCGAGGTCCTCGCGGCCGCCCCTGGCCCGCTCTCCGCCCGTGAGCTCACGTTGCTGGACGCGTACTGGCGGGCAGCGAACTACTTGTCGGTTGGTCAGATCTACCTGCTGGCCAACCCGCTGCTGCGCGTACCGCTGCTGCTCGAGCACGTCAAGCCCCGGCTGCTGGGCCACTGGGGCACCACACCCGGCTTGAACCTTATCTACGTTCACCTGAACCGACTGGTCAAGGACAACGGCCTGGACATGATGCTGGTGGTCGGCCCTGGCCACGGCGGGCCGGGCATCGTGGCGCACACCTACCTGGAAGGGTCGTACACCGAGCACTATCCGGCGATCGAACGCAACCGCAACGGACTGCAGCGCCTCTTTCGCCAGTTTTCTTGGCCGCACGGCGTGCCCAGCCACGTCTCGCCTGAAGTGCCGGGCTCGATTCACGAAGGCGGTGAACTTGGCTATTCGCTGCTGCACGCTTACGGCGCAGCGTTTGACAACCCCGACCTCATCGTCGCCTGCATCGTCGGCGTCGGCGACGGCGAAACAGAAACCGCCGCACTGGCCGCCAGCTGGCACTCCAACAAGTTCTTGAGTCCCGCGCGTGACGGTGCCGTGCTGCCGATCCTGCATTTAAACGGTTTCAAGATCGCCAACCCGACGCTGCTGGCGCGCATCAGCCACCAGGAGCTGACCGACCTGCTGCACGGCTACGGTCATGAGCCGCACTTTGTGGAGGGCGACGACCCGGAGCTTGTGCACCAGGCGCTGGCCGTCATACTTGACGAGGTGCTGGCGCAGGTGCGCATGATCCAGCGCGAAGCGCGGCCGGTGGCCACCCCGCCAGGCGCCGCGCAAACCACCACAGATCCGACAGCGCGCCCGCGCTGGCCGATGATCGTATTGCGCACCCCCAAGGGCTGGACGGGGCCGAAGTTTGTCGACGGCCAGGCGGTGGAGGGCAGCTGGCGCTCGCACCAGGTGCCGATTGCAGAATTCAAGACGCCCGGGCGTCTGCAGCAGTTGGAGAATTGGCTCCGCAGTTACCGACCCCAGGAACTGTTCAACGACCGCAGCAGGTTTCGTGACGAATTCGCCACACTGGCGCCGACGGGAAAACACCGCATGGGCTGCAACCCGCACGCCAATGGCGGCGCACTGCTGCAAGCGCTGGCGATGCCAAGTTTCCATGCGCACGCGGTGGCAGTGCCCAGGCCTTGCAGCACCCAGGCTGAAGCGACGCGTGTGCTGGGCCAATTTCTGCGCGACCTGATGTCGCTAAATTTGGAAGCCAGCAACTTCCGCATCTTCGGCCCCGACGAAACCGCGTCAAACCGGCTGGATGCTGTTTTTGAAGTGACCGGCAAGGTCTGGCTTGACGGCGTGCAAGCCGGTGACAACCACTTGAGTGCCAACGGCCGCGTGATGGAAGTGCTGAGCGAGTACCTGTGCCAAGGCTGGCTCGAAGGCTACCTGCTGACCGGCCGTCACGGCCTGTTCTCGTGTTACGAGGCATTCATTCCGATCATTGACTCGATGCTCAACCAGCACGCCAAATGGCTGAAGGTGTGCAACCAAATTTCCTGGCGCAAGCCCATCGCGTCGCTGAATTATCTGCTCACCTCGCACGTCTGGCGCCAGGACCACAACGGCTTTTCGCATCAGGACCCGGGCTTCATCGACCACTTGGCCAACAAGAAAGCCGATGTCGTGCGCATCTATCTGCCGCCCGACGCCAACTGCCGGCTGAGCGTGGCCGACCACTGCCTGCGCCCTGGACCGCTACCAATTGACGCTGGACGCCATTCGGCGCACTCCAAGGCTCGCGGGCCAGGTCGAGTTGGAGACGGCGCGCTACTGGGCCACCATGGAACGGCACCAGCGCTTCATCAGCGAGTTCGGCGACGACATGCCGGAAGTCCGGGACTGGCAGTGGACGGGCTGAGCGCGGCGAGGGTCAACGCCGGTGCCGTGGGCCAGCAGAGTGCGCAGAGTGCGCGCACGCGAACGGGGTTGAATCGTTAATGCTCTTCGAATTTTCAGCCGACATCGCCAAGCTGGGATTCTTCATCGCTTGTGCCTATGCGCTGGTCAGCGGATTGGCACGCCGCAGGCACGCACCGTGGGCTGTGCAGTTGACGCAGCGGCGCCTCGCACTGCTGGCCATGCTGACGCTGGTGGTGAGCGGCATCAAGGTCATCGAGGACGTGCTTGCCAAGGAGTCTGGGCCCGTTGATGCGGCCGTGTTGTGGTTCATCCGGGAGCATGTGCCAGCGGCGCTGACGGGTTTCTTTGCGACCGTCACTCTCAGTGGCACCGCGGGTTTCCTGGTTCCGGCTGGAGTTTTGGTGACCGTGGCTTTGCTCATTGGCGGGCGCCGGTACGAAGCCCTGCTGGTGGGTGCGTCGCTGGGCGCGGCTGCGTTGCTGGTTTGGGCCATCAAGGCCCTCGTCGGCCGGGCGCGCCCTGCGTTGTGGGACGCGCAATGGGCCTGGGGCTCCAGTTTCCCCAGCGGGCACACGCTCAGCAGCGCGGCTTTGTTGACTGCGGCCGCGTTGTGCGTGGCGCGCATCTGGCCCCGGGCTGGCCGCATGGCGATGGTCATTGCCATGCTGTGGGCCGGCCTGGTGGCGCTGTCGCGACTCATCCTGGGCGTGCATTGGCCGTCCGATGTGCTGGCCGCCTTGTGCATGGGTATTTTCATTCCACTGCTGATCAGCGTTGCGCACGACTTGCGCTATCGGCAGCCGCGCGCTGGCGGCGCGGGCGGCTGATTGACTGAGAGGTGTGAACAAATCCAACATGCCCGCTCGTTGCGCCAGATCACACCCACTCGCCGTTGCAAGTGCTCGCCGTAGCCCGGCTACGGCTGTGCTTGTGCGCCTTGATTGGGCGCGATCTGACTGCCCGCTCGGGCACGCCGGGTTTATTCACACTCTCTGAATCGCGACCTGGCTGCGCTGTTGGTGCTTCAGCGTACAGATTTCAGTCTGCAAGGGGGGTCAGCCTGCAACTGGGCCCCGCTTCCGACTGCGAGCTTGACGAAGATCAAGTCCGAAGCGGGCCAAGCCAGTAGCATGAATTTCAGGTCACGAATCCCCCATGGACATCCACTTCCGAACCCGCACACTGCGCCGCACCGCATTCGCCGCATTCGCTGCGTTGCTGGCGTGGCTGTTTGCGGTGGCGGCAGGTGTGGCGAATGCGTGCCTGCTGGAGACGCCCGCACTGGGCGCTGTGGTGTCGAAAGTGGCCGTGCTGGAGCCGAGCCATCCGCACGTTTTGGCGGGCCATGCTGAAGAGTCAGACTCTGCCAAGAAATCGTGCCTTGAATCCTGCGTTGGCGGCACCCAGGTGCTGCCAAAGGCACAAGCTGGGGCCGACCAGAGCGACCCCGGCCCGGCACCGCTCTTCACCACCCTGTGGACCGCCTCCACCGAGCCTGTCCTGGCCTCCCGTCAGTTGCACAAGTTGCAGCTTCCCATCGTGGGGCCGCCCTTGAGGGTTCGCTACTCGCGACTGGCGTTGTAACTGCGGCGCGCGACACGCTGCGCATCGCGCATTGCGCTCGTCTCTAGTTTGTCCTTCGGTGCGTGCCCTGCTGAAAACACGGGAATCGGGCTGGCGGCATGGCCTTGCCCTGCACCGGGCCTGGCACAGGTGCATTTCAACCCCTCACTTCCACCCCTCATTTCAACCCACCACCCCACCTTGAGCCGGAGTCCGCCATGAAACTGGTTCGCACGCTCCCAATTGTCTTTTCCCTCGTTGCCCTAAGCACCACGGCCTGGGCCGCGCAGCACGACGGACACAAGCCCCATCACCCGGCAGGCTCGACTGCGGCCGGCAAAGTCACGCCAGGCAGCCCAGAAATGGCCCGCATGGACACCCAGATGCAGGCCATGCAGGCCATGCACGACAAGATGATGGCCGCCAGCGATGGGCGGCCCTACCGGATCCTGGGTGCTTGCAATCCGCCGCTCGCCCACCGTGCGCTGCAGGCAGAGCCCGACATCGGCCTGCTGCTGCCGTGCAATGCAGTCGTGCGCGAAGACGCCGACGGCCGCTTGCTCGTCGGCTTTATGGACCCGGTGGCGGTGTTGCAGATGACGAGCAACCCCGAGGTCGCAGAAGTCTCGCATGAGGTGCGCCAGCGGCTCGAACGCGTGCGCTCGGCACTGCTGGGGGCAACTGCGGTTGCAACTGCGACCCCGACAGCCCGCGTTGCTTCCAACAAATCAAGGTGAGGGAGATGCACATGGCGGCCGACGTGTTCTACCCCTTCACGCTGTCGCCGGAGATCGCCGCGCTGTCGATGTCGGGCAGTTCGGCGGTGGTGGTCATCAACGCGTTGATGCTCAAGCGCACCAAGCTCGCCGGCATCAAGCGGGTAGGGTCGCCGGGTGTGCCGGCGACCGGCGCGAGCGTTTCTGCGGGAGCATCGGCATGAGCGACATCAGCGACCTGACGCCCGCCGCAGACCTGAACTCGCCGAGCGAGCTTCGGGCTGCGACGGTGCATCGCGGCCTCGACCCGACATCGAGTCTCTTGACGCGGGTGTTTCGCAGCTTCGACGGGAGTCTCGCGCTGCGCTTGTGGAACGGCACCACCTTGACCGTCGGCAAGGGGGCTGCACAAGCAGGTGAGCCGCTGTTTACCCTGGTGTGCCACCACCC
>JANOUM010000392.1:0-4141 GCA_031416855.1 Rhodoferax sp.
CGCCTTGCAGGCGCCGTTCACGACCACGAAGATGTCGCCGCCCGCGGCGTAATTGCGGTTCACGAACATCAGGTCGTCCAGGATGCCCGCGGCATCGTTCAGCAGCAGGCCGTAGCGTTGTTTGCCGACCGGCAGGTCGATCACGTCGATCGGCATCAAGCTCTCGAAGGCGGCCGCGGCCTGTGGCCCCAGCAGGCGCAACTGGCCCATGTGCGAGACGTCGAACAGGCCGGCGCCGCTGCGCGTGTGCAGGTGTTCGGCCAGCACGCCGCTCGGGTATTGCACCGGCATGGAATAACCGGCAAACGGGACCATGCGGGCGCCGAGTTCGAGGTGCAGGGCATGCAGGGGCGTGTGCAGCTGGGGCGAGGGTGCGAGGGGCAAGGGCGCTCTCCAAGGGGCAAATAAACCATGGCGTGTCGCCATGGGCTGCCCCCGCTGTCCGTGGTACCTGAGAGATTCACGCCAGAGGCGGCAACCGTGCGGTGCCGCGTGGGGTTTGCTCCTTCGGTGGGCTGCAGCTGCAGCAGCCTCTCTCCAGTGGGGTACGCCATGGACCATCCCGGGCCCGCGGCGGTTGCCAGTCCTTTTGCCTGAGCGTTCAGCCTGCTGCAATCAGCAGGCACTGCGCCTTCGGCGGCATTCCCCGTGGGGGAATACGCTCTCCTGACGGCGGGATTGTATCGCGGCAAAAAGGACCCCTGCCGGTCAGTCTGCGGGCCGGTCCGGTTCACCGTCCATGTGCCGGCGCGCTGGGGGTGCCGCTCAGTGGCTGTGTTTGCCGGGCGTCCAGCCTTGTGCGCCGAGGGCCTGTTGCGCCACCGCGATCGGGCTGGCCTCCAGCGGCGTGGCCATGGTGTCGTTCCAGCGGTTGAGGAAGGCGAACATCGCCACCACGCCCAGCAGTTCGACAATTTCGCCGTCGCCCCAGTGCTGGCGCAATTCGGCGAACTGCGCGTCGGTGACGGCGTTGGGCTGACTCGACGCGGCCAGCGCGAAGTCCATCGCCAGGCGTTCGCGCAGACTGTAATGCGGGCTGCTGGAGTAGGTCCACACGTCGGCGAGCTTGGCCTCGCTGATGCCGAAGTTCTGCGCGCCCAGCAGTGTGTGCGCCTGGCAATACAGGCAGCCTGACACCTTGCTCACCACATGCCCGATCAGGCGGCGAAAACCCTGGTCCACCTCGCCGGCCGGGTCCATCACCGCGGCGTTGAGCTGGGCGAAGGCCTGTACCAGGCGCGGCTTGCGCTGCATGGTCAGCACGCTGTTGGGTGTGAAACCCAGGGTGCCCAGGAAGAAGTCGAAGTGCGACTTCAGCTCGGGCGTGGTTTCGGGCGGTAGCGGCGGAAGGCGCGACATGGCCTTACATGCCCGCGTAGTTTGGTCCGCCACCGCCTTCGGGTGTGACCCACACGATGTTCTGGGTCGGGTCCTTGATGTCGCAGGTCTTGCAGTGCACGCAGTTCTGCGCGTTGATCTGCAGCCGGTCGGTGTTGTCCTCGTTCTTCACGAATTCATACACACCTGCGGGGCAATACCGCGACTCGGGGCCGGCGAACTTCGCCAGGTTGATGCCGACCGGGACACTGGCGTCCCTGAGAGTCAGGTGCGCCGGTTGCTGCTCTTCATGGTTGGTGTTGCTGATGAACACGCTGGACAGGCGGTCGAAGGTCAGCTTGCCGTCAGGCTTGGGGTAGTCGATGGGTGTGCATTCGGCCGCCGGCTTCAGGTACAGGTGGTCGGGCTTGTCGCGGCGCAGCGTCCAGGGGATGTTGCCGCGCAGCAGGAACTGCTCGATGCCGTTCATCACGGTGGCCACGTTGAGGCCCTTCTTGAACCAGGCCTTGAAGTTGCGCGACTTGTTGAGCTCGCTGTGCAGCCAGCTGTTCTCGAATGCCTCGGGGTAGGCGCTCAGCTCGTCGTGGGCGCGGCCCGCCTGCAGCGCGTCGAAGGCGGCTTCGGCGGCCAGCATGCCGGTCTTGATCGCGGCGTGGCTGCCTTTGATGCGGCTCACGTTGAGGTAACCGGCGTCGCAGCCCACCAGCGCGCCTCCGGGGAACACTGTCTTGGGCAGCGACATCAGGCCGCCGGCCGTGATGGCGCGCGCACCGTAGGACAGGCGCTTGGCCGGCTTGAGCCCTTCGCCCTCCAGGTACCAGCGGATGTTGGGGTGGGTTTTCCAGCGCTGGAATTCCTCGAACGGGCTGAGATAGGGGTTGCTGTAATCGAGTCCGGTGACGAAGCCCAAGGCGACCTTGTTGTCCGCCGCGTGGTACAGGAAGGCGCCGCCGTAGGTGTCGCTGACCATCGGCCAGCCGGCGGTGTGCACCACGAGGCCGGGCTGGTGGCGTGCCGGGTCGATCTCCCAGAGTTCCTTGATGCCCAGGCCGTAGGCCTGCGGGTCCTTGCCCTCGTCGAGCTTGAAGCGGGCGATCAGCTGCTTGCCCAGGTGGCCGCGCGCGCCTTCGGCAAACACGGTGTACTTGCCATGCAGTTCCATGCCGATCTGAAAGTTCTCCATGGGCTTGCCGTCCTTGCCGACGCCCATATTGCCGGTGGCCACGCCCTTGACCGAACCGTCGTCGTTGTAGAGCACTTCGGCGGCCGCAAATCCGGGGAAGATCTCCACCCCCAAACCCTCGGCCTGCTGCGCCATCCAACTGGTCACCGCACCCAGGCTCACGATGTAGTTGCCATGGTTGTGCAGGCAGGCCGGCAGCATGAAATTAGGCATCCGGAACGAGGCTTTCTCGCCCAGGAACACCATCGCGTCATCGGTCACCGGCTGGGTCAGCGGGGCGCCGAGTGCCTTCCAGTTGGGGATCAGTTCGGTCAGGGCGATCGGGTCCATGATGGCGCCTGACAGGATGTGCGCGCCGGGCTCGGAACCTTTCTCGAGCACCACCACCGACACCTCCTTGCCCTGCGCCGCGGCCAGCTGCTTGAGGCGGATCGCGGTCGACAGCCCGCCCGGCCCGCCGCCGACGACGACAACGTCGTATTCCATGGCCTCGCGGGGGCCGAACTGGGCAAGGATGTCGTCGTGGGTCATGATCGCGTGGTCGATGGGTGGGGGGGGGTGAAGGGGTTGCCGGGGAAGGTCCGGGAACGATTTTATGCGGGCGCAGACAGGGGCAGGGAGATAATCCCGGCATCACTTTGAATTTCGGAGAAAAGCGCTCATGGCCTACAGCATTGATCTTTCCGGGCGCGTCGCCTTGGTGACTGGCGCGTCCAGCGGGCTGGGGGCGCAGTTCGCGCGCACCCTGTCGGCCGCCGGCGCGGCGGTGGTGCTGGCAGGGCGGCGGCTGGACAGGCTCAAGGACCTGCGCGCCGAGATCGACGGCGCCGGTGGCGACGCCCATGTGGTCGAGCTCGACGTGACCGACCACGACTCGATCAAGTCGGCCGTGGCGCATGCGGAAACCGAAGTCGGCTCGATTGACATTTTGGTCAACAACTCTGGCGTCAGCACCACGCAGCGGGTGCAGGACGTGACACCCGGCGACTACGACTATGTGTTCGACACCAATGTCAAGGGGGCGTTCTTCGTGGCGCAGGAGGTCGGCAAGCGCATGCTGGCACGGTCCAAGGGCTCGGCACCGGGCAGTTTTACCGGCGGGCGCATCGTCAACGTCGCTTCGGTGACCGGGTTGCGGGCACTGCCGCAAGTCAGTGTCTACAGCATGAGCAAGGCGGCCATGATCCACATGACGAAGGCGATGGCCGTGGAGTGGGGCCGCTTCGGCATCAATGTGAACGCGTTGTGCCCCGGTTACATCGACACCGAGATCAACCACCTGCACTGGCAGACCGAGCAGGGCCGCAAGCTGGTGCAGATGCTGCCGCGCAAACGGGTGGGCCAGCCGCGTGACCTCGACGCGCTGATCGTGATGTTGTGCTCCGACCAGAGCCATTTCGTCAATGGCGCGGTGATCGCGGCGGACGACGGATTTTCGATCTGAGGCTGCTTCGATGCGACTGGAACTGCCCCACCAGAAGAAGCTCATCTACCAGATGACGATCCCGATCCGCTGGGGCGACATGGACGCGATGGGGCATCTGAACAACACCAGCTACTTTCTCTACATGGAGACCTGCCGCATCGACTGGATGCGCGAAGCCGGTTGCCTGCCCGACA
>JANOUM010000393.1:0-3807 GCA_031416855.1 Rhodoferax sp.
GAGGAAGGCAACGGATGCCGGGCGGTACACCACCGGATAGGTCGAGCGCACCATCTCCATGAACTGGTCGGGCGTGCCGAACATCTGCTGGATGCTGGCCGCCGCGTACGAAAAAGCACGGGGCGCGTCGTCGCCCGCGAAGGCGTCGAGTTGTGCACGCACCACCAGTTGCACTTGTCTGGTCTGGCTGCCGCTGACGACGGCTCCTGTCGCGGCGGCGGCAACACCCAGGCCCCACAGCCCCAAGCCCAGCACCAGTACCCGAATGAACCTGCCCATCACGACACCCCGATTGGTTCCGACGACAGTGCCATGATGCCCGAAAAATCAGGCCGGCGCAGACTTCTTCGGCAACTCGAACACTCGACATCCTGCTGGCCATGGGGGCCGCGCTGATCCACCTGCCGATCCGGGAGTCGCGTTTGACACCGTGGCAGCACCCGACAGCGGTGCCGCCCTGATAATCGGCCTGGCCGGCGCACTTGCCGGCGTCGCGCACCACGAAGGAGAGTCGCATGATCAAGGCCGGAATCGATCAAGATGCCCTTACCACATTGGTCTCGCAAGCTGGCGCCCGCCAGGGTGAGCTGGTTCGCAAGGCTGTTTTCGAGGCCACCTTGAAGGCCTTGCAGGGCCGCGAACTGACGCTGGAGAACATCCGCCGGGTGCTCAAGTCGGCGACCCTGGCCAGTTCCAATGGTGCTGCGCTCAACCATGGCTCGCCGCACGAGGTCCAGACCTTGTTGTCCAAGGCGGTCGCGGGCATGGACAGGGCGCTGATCAATGCCGTCGAAGCCAACCGCACCGCACTGCAGCAGTTCATGGATCTCGGTGTCGGCCTGCAGGACGACAACATGAAGGCCGCACTGGCGAATCTGGGCCGGATGGAGGAGGTATTCATCGCCGCTGTGGGCAAGGCGGTCG
This sequence comes from Rhodoferax sp., assembly GCA_031416855.1. Taxonomy (GTDB): domain Bacteria; phylum Pseudomonadota; class Gammaproteobacteria; order Burkholderiales; family Burkholderiaceae_C; genus CAISIP01. The sequence continues at coordinate 925 of JANOUM010000393.1, forward strand.
AGGTCGCAGCTGCGCCGCTGCAGGCACCGTGGCACCACGTGCTCGAGCACATGAAACAACACGGCACCGTGTCCGGTTCGCAGGCCGCGCAGGCGGTCGAGCAGCTGATGGCGCAGTCGAACAGCGCTATGCACCGGGGACGCGCCGCCAGCGTGCGGGCGGCGCAGACGATGATGGAGAGTTATGCCTCGCTGGTCAGCGGGGTGTTGCTGGGCATGTCCGAGGGCATGGGCAGGGCGGCGCCGGGGGGGGCAGCGGAAAAACGTGCGACGCGCAAATAGGTCTCGGCTGGCGCGCTGCCTGGCCGCCGGGGTGGTGTGCTGGTTCGGCGCGTGCCTGCCGACACGGGCTGGTGCCAAGTTCGAGGACACGCTGGCACAGCGCGTGCTGCCCTGTGCTACCTGCCATGGCAAGGAGGGGCGGGCGGCACCGGATGGCTACTACCCCCGCATCGCCGGCAAACCTGCGGGCTACCTGCTCAACCAGCTGCGCAATTTTCGCGACGGTCGGCGCCATTACGGGCTGATGGCGGGCATGGTCGAGCCGCTGTCCGACACCTACCTGCAGGAGATCGCCAGTCATTTCGCCGGGCTCGAACTGCCCTATCCCGCACCCAAGGCGGCGCAGCTGGGCCGGGCTGAACTGCTGCGCGGGGAGAACCTGGTGCGCCAGGGTGACGCCAAGCGGCAATTGCCTGCCTGCACGGCCTGCCACGGCAGCCGCTTGACGGGTGTGTTGCCCCACGTACCGGGCCTGATCGGTTTGCCGCGCGACTACCTCAACAGCCAGCTCGGGGCCTGGAAGACCGGCCAGCGGCGCGCGCATGCGCCCGATTGCATGGCGCAGGTGGTACGCCGGCTGGGCGATGAGGACATTTCAGCCATCACCGGCTGGCTGGCCGCACAGTCCGTGCCCGCCGACGCCCGGCCTGCGCCGGTGCCAGCGGTGCGTCCCGCCTCCCTGGGCGCGATGTCCTGCGGCAGTGCACCGGAGCTCGGGGCGGCCGCGCGATGATGCGCGTGGCCTGGGCATGCATTGCCGTTTCGGGCGTCCTGTGCTGCGCCGCACTGCTGGTGTGGACGCTCGGCGTGCGCGACCCGGCAGACGTGCAGGCGGCATCGACCCAGGCCGGCGCGAGCCCACAGCAGGTGGCCCGTGGTGCCTACCTGGCGCGAGCCGGCAACTGCATGTCCTGCCACACCCGGCGCGGCGGCGATCACTATGCGGGTGGCCGCCCGATCGTCACACCGTTTGGTACGCTGTTCACCAGCAACCTCACACCCGACATCGGGACCGGGCTCGGCGACTGGTCGGCTGCGGATTTTTGGCGTGCGATGCACCATGGTCGTTCGCGGGACGGGCGACTGCTGCTGCCGGCGTTTCCCTACGCGAGTTTCACGCAGGTCACGCGCGAAGACTCAGACGCGCTGTTTGCGTACTTGAAGAGCCTGCCCGCCGTTGCGCAACCCGGTTTGCCACATGCGCTGCGCTGGCCCTATGGCAGCCAGTGGGCGCTTGCCATCTGGCGTGCGCTGTACTTCCGTCCTGGCGCTTTCGAGCCCCAGCCAGACCGGGACGCGCAATGGAACCGCGGTGCCTACCTGGTCCGCGGCCTGGGCCACTGCAACGCATGCCACACCGCCCGCAACGCGCTGGGTGCCAGCGACGACGCGCTCGATCTGGAGGGCGGCCAGATTCCGATGCAGGGCTGGTATGCGCCATCGCTAGTGCGGGCGAACGAGGCCGGTGTGGGCGACTGGGATGCGGCCGACGTGGTGCAACTGCTGCAGACTGGCGTGTCGCCTCGTGGATCGGCCCTGGGCCCGATGGCCGAGGTGGTGTTGCACAGCACCCAGCATCTCACGCGCGACGATCTGCTGGCCATGGCGGCCTATCTGCGGGCCCTGCCGGGCAGCACCCAACGACCGGCCGGCGAACCTGCGGCGACGGCGCGCAGCTCGGACGCCGGTGCCCGGCTGTATGGCCGGCATTGCGCCGACTGCCACGGCGAGCAGGGCGAGGGTGTCGGCCTGGCCTACCCCGCGCTGGCCGGCAACCGCGCCGTGCGCATGGCGAACGTCGCCAACCTGGTCCTGATAGTGTTGCGCGGCGGGTTCGCGCCGGCCACTGCGGGCAATCCGCGTCCGTTCGGGATGCCGCCGTTCCAGATCCTATTGGCCGACAGCGAGGTGGCCGCGGTGCTCACCCATATCCGCAGTGCCTGGGGGAACCAGGCCGGGGAGGTCACCGAACTGCACGTGGCGCGGCTGCGTGGCGGTACCCCGCGCTGAATGGGCCCGTGTGTCCACCTCGGGCATCTGCCAGTCCATCAGGACCAGACCGAAGCCGGCCATGCCGAAGCGCTCCGCACCGTCGGTCGGTGCAAGCCGGCGCGGCACATCGGTGCCGCCCGATCGCATGGCGCGCTGCTGGTGGACGCGCGGCGGCAACTGCCCGCAGGGGAATGCCGCGACTGGTTCAGCGCATTTGGCCGCGCAGCATCTCCGTCACAAACGCCGGGACCACGCCCCGCAGGCTGCTCCAGGTGCGCCAGCCCAGCAGGCCGCGGCGGACCCAGCGCAACACGAACTGTGGCTTGAACGCCACGATGGCGACCGCCACGGTGCCGACCAGGTAGGGGTGCTCACGCACGAACAGGCGTCCGTTGGCCAGCATGCCGACAAGTCTGCCGGGCCATGCCAATGGCCCCAGGAGCGGTTCGACCTGGAGCGCGAGTGTCGCGCGCTGGTACGCGATGCGCTCCAGCAGGCGGCCGCGCTGCTGATGCAGCTCAATCAGGCGCGCCTGCATGGCCAGCGGCCGCCTTGAGTTTGACGATGTCCCGCCGCAATTCCGCCAGGGTGGCCGCGAACGCTGGCTCAG
>JANOUM010000394.1:0-6156 GCA_031416855.1 Rhodoferax sp.
CGACACCCCCAGCGACACCCCCGCGAGGTCCTGCGCCGACGCATGGCCGGCCATGGCCACATCCGCCACGCTCATGCCCACGGTGGCCAGCTGGCCGATCAGGATCGGCCAGGCCAGCTGCCACAGAGAACGGGCTTCGAACTGGATGGCGGGGGAGGCGATTCGGCGCAAGGGATACGAAGGGAGAGGGAGAGGGATCGGGACCGGCATTGTGCCGCAAGGCGAGCGACGGCCCGCCTGACCATGAATATCTGGTTCAAGGCCTTGATAACCGAAAGTCTCGCCTGCCGCGACAATGCCCGGTGTGAAGCCCGGCCACTTCCTCCAACTGCTCGCGCTGTCCGCGTTGTGGGGAGCCACTTTTCCGATGCTGCGGGTCGCCGCGCCCTTGCTGGGGCCCAGCGTGTTCGCGCTGGGGCGCATCGCCATGGCCACGGTGACGCTGGCGTTGATCATGCGCGTTGTGGGCCAACGCTGGCCGTGGCAGCACTGGCGCGAGCTCACGCTGCTGTCGCTGGTGGTGGTCGCCGGGCCTTTTTTCCTGTTCGCGCGGGCGTCGCTCACGCTCCCGGCGGGGTACGTGGCGTTGCTCAACTCGACCGGCGTGGTGTTTGGAACGCTGTTTTCGGTCTGGCTCAAGGAAGACCGGCTGACGCCAGCCAAGATTCTGGGGTGCATCTGCGGTTGCGCTGGTGTCGGACTGATCGTGCAACTGGGCCCGATCCAGCCTACGCCCGCCGTCATGCTCGGCACCATGGCGGCAGTGCTCGGCGCGTTGTGTTTCGGACTGTCCGCGCCGATGATGAAACGTGCGTCACGGCGCATCGAACCGCTGCCCTTTGCCGCAGCCGTGCACGGATTCGCGCTGTTCTGGATCCTGCCTGCGGGCCTGTGGGACCTGCCCCAGGCCCGCTTTACCACCACGGCCGTGCTGATCGTCGCGGCGCTGGGGGTGTTCACGTCGAGCCTGGCGTTCTGGCTCCAGTTGCGCATCCTCCGACACATCTCGCCGGTCGCATCCATGACACCGATGTTTTTCGTTCCCGTGTTCGGCGTGGCCTGGGGTCACATGCTGCTGGGTGAACAGCTTGGCACCGGGATCTACCTCGGTGGCGCACTGGTGCTGCTGGCCAGCGTGCTGGTCACCGGCGTCAACCCGCTGCACTTCCTGATCGGCTGGCGCAACCGGCCGCGCTGAATCCGGCAGGTGGAGTACCCACGGTCGAGGTGGGCTACATTTGTCCGCTGGGATGCTGTCATGAAAGCCAAGTACTTCGCGCAACTGTTGGCCGTGTCCGCGCTGTGGGGCGCTTCATTTCCGATGCTGCGCGTGGCGGCGCCGGAAATGGGCGCCAATGTCACAGCTTTCCTGCGCGTGAGCATCGGTGCCGCCACCCTGGCGCTGCTGATGCGCGCGGTCGGCCAGCGCTGGCCATGGCATTCGTGGCGCGAACTCACGGCCCTGGGCGTGGTCTCCGTCGGCCTGCCCTATCTGCTGTTCTGTTATGCCGCGACCAAGGCCCCCGCCGGCTACCTGGCCCTGCTGAACCCGACGGCGGTGGTGTTTGCGGTGCTCAGCTCGGCCTGGCTCAAGGAGGACCGGTTGGACGCGGGCAAGATCATCGGCTGCATCCTCGGCTTCGTCGGTCTGAGCCTGGTGGTGCAACTGGGGCCGGTCAAACCCACCACCGACGTGTTGCTGGGCGCCGGTGCCGCCATCCTGGCCACCTTCTTTTATGGCGCAGCCGCGCCGTTCCAGAAGCGGGCGACGCGGCGCATCGAACCACTGGCTATCGCCGGCCCGATGCACCTGAGCGCGATGCTGCTGGTTGCGCCCTTTGGCCTGTGGGATCTGCCCCAGGCGCGCTTCACGCCCACGGGCATCGCATTGGTCCTGGTACTTGGCGTGGTCACCTCCGGACTGGCGTATTGGGTCCACCTGCGCATACTGCGTCATGTCACACCGGTGGCCGCCGTGACACCCATCTTCTTCGTTCCGGTGTTCGGCGTGGCGTGGAGCTTCCTGTTTTTGGGTGAACCCGTAAGCGCTGGCACCGTCATCGGCGGCGCCATCGTGCTCGTCGCTTCGGCGCTGGTGACCGGATTCAATCCATGGCGCCGCAAACTGATCGCCGACCTGCCACCGCCTTGAGCAAGGCCGCCAGGCGGCCAGCCTCAGCCGGCAGGTTTCCAGCCCGCCACGGCAAACGCCGGCACCGGCTGGGAGAATCCCTTGAGGGTCAAAGGCCCCAGCGGCGCGGCCTCCACCAGGGCCTCCACCTTGGCCATGATCTTGCGGTCCACCAGCACCTGCCCGCCACGTGCCTCGGAGCACAGGCGCGCCGCCAGGTTGGTCACGCTGCCGATGGCGGCGTAGTCCCAGCGCCCTTCGAAACCGATCTGGCCCAGCGTGGCATAACCCTGGGCGATGCCGCAGCCCAGGCCCAGGTCATACCCGCGCTTGCGCCATTCCGCGCCCAGCGCCGGGAAAGCCTGCTGCATCGCCAGCGCCATGCGCACGGCCGCCTCGGCCGGGCGCTCCATCGGCACCGGGTCGTTGAAAAACACCATCACCGAGTCACCCGCAAAGCGCTCCAGCGTGCCGCCATGCTCCACCACCAGCTGCCCCATGCTGGCATGGAAAGTGTGCAGCATCTCCATCACCTCTTCGGGCTCGGCCTGGTCGGTGAAAGCCGTGAAGCCGCGCAGGTCGATGAACACCACGCTGATCTCGCGCCGGTGCGTCTTGAGCATGTCCGCGCCGCCCGCGACGATGGCTTCCGCCAGCTGCGGGGAAAAAAAGCTCTTGAGCCGCCCCAGGCCCGCAATCTGGTTCACCTGCTCCTGCACCCGCTGCTCCAGTGTGCGGTTCCATTCCGCGATCTGCGCCGTCTGCGTCTTCACCTCGTCCTGCAGGGTCTTGATGCGCAGCAGCGATTTGACACGCGCCAGCAACTCGGGCCGGTTGATCGGTTTGGTGAGGAAGTCGTCGGCCCCGGCCTCGATGCCCCTGATGCGCTCCTGCTGCGGGTCGAGCGAGGTGCACAGCACCACCGGCAGCAGGGCCGTGTCGGGGTTGTCGCGCAGTTTGCGGCACACGTCGTAGCCCGACAGACCCGGCATCATGATGTCAAGCAGGATCAGGTCCGGCGGATTGCGCGCCACCTTGTCCAACGCCTCCTGGCCGTTGACCGCCGCGCTCACGTCGAACCCTTTGGCCGTCAGCACATCCACCAGCAACTTGACATTGGCCGGCGTGTCGTCGACGACCAGGATCTTGTGCGGCGGCGTTTCACCCATCACGGCGCCTTGCCTTGGATGGTCTTGCGCACCGTCTCGAGAAATTCCTTCAGGTTGATCGGCTTGCCGATGAAACCGTCAAACCCCGCGTCGGTGATGCGACTGCGGTCCATCGGCGTGACCGAGGCGGTGAATGCCACCACCGGGACGCTTGCCGTATCCGGATTGGCGCGGATGCGGGCGAAAGCCTCGATCCCGTTGATGTCGGGCAGCTGGATGTCCATCAGCACCATGTCGGGCTTGTGCGCCAGGGCCATGCGCACGCCGTCTTCGCCGTTCATCGCCTCAAGCGTCTGGTAACCCTTGGCCTGCAACACGTCGCGCGCCAGTTTCATGTTTTTCTCGTTGTCTTCGACGATCAAAATAACGCTCATTCTTGCCTCGGTATCGTGAAGGTGAAGGTGGAACCGACACCGGGTTCGCTCTGCAGCGTCAGGGTGCCGCCATGCAGCTCGACAAACCGCTTGGTCAGCGCCAGCCCCAGACCGGTGCCTTCGTGCTTGTTGGTGTAGTGGCGCCCGACCTGCTTGAACTCGTCGAACACCACCAGCTGGTCTTCGGCCGAGATGCCCACGCCGGTGTCGGTCACGCCCACCTCGACGCCGGCATCGGTGAGGGCCGCGCGCACCACCACCTTGCCGCCATCGGGCGTGAACTTGACCGCGTTGGACAGCAAGTTGAGCAGGATCTGCTTGAACTTGCGTTCGTCGGCGCGCAGCTCACCAACCACTCCATCAGCCTGCAGCGTGAGGCCGATGCCGTGGGTCTGCGCGCGCTCGCGCACCAGCGTCAGGGCATTGGCCAGGGCCTGAGCGGCGTCGAAGTTGCCCAGGTCCAGCTCCATGCGGCCGGCCTCGATCTTGGACAGGTCCAGGATGTCGTTGATCAGGGAGAGCAAGTGTTTACCCGAGGTGAAGATGTCGTTGAGGTAGTCGTCCTGCTTCTCGTTGAGCTCGCCGAACATGCGCTCGAGCAGCACCTCGGAGAAACCGATTATGGCGTTGAGCGGCGTGCGCAATTCGTGCGACATATTGGCCAGGAACTCGCTCTTGTGCTGGTTGGCGATCTCCAACTGGCGGCTCTTGTCGCGGATCTCGTTGAACAGGCGCGCGTTCTGGATCGCGATCACCGCCTGGTCGGCAAAGGTCTTGAGGAGTGCCTGCTCCTTGTCGTTGAAAGCCTCGAGCTTTTCGCGGCCCACCAGGATCGAGCCGATGGCCGTACCCTCCCACACCATCGGTGCAACGGCGAGCGAGTAACTTCCACCGAACTGGCTGGCCAGTCGGCGCAGCCCCTGCGGGACGTCGGGATCGTTCAGGACATCGGCATAGGTCACCAGACGGCGCTCGCGAATGGCCAGTTCGGTCACCGTACCCTCGACCGGCCGGGGAAACAGCGCCAATGTGCGCTCGTTGCCTTCGGGGTCCGGTCCGCGAATGGCGCCGATGTGCAACTGTGCGTCCTGCGAAACCTCGAAAACGATGAGCTGGGTCGCACTGAACAGATGCTCGCAACTCTGCAGGATCCGGTCGAAGACCGGCTGCGTGTCCGCCACCGAACTGCTGATCACCTGCAGCACCTCCGCGGTCGCGGTCTGCTGCTCCAGCGCTTCCCTGGTCTCGTTGAACAGCCGGACGTTTTCGATCGCTATCACCGCCTGGTCGGCAAATGCGCGCGCCAAGGCAGTTTCCTGGATACCGAACGCGCCCACCGTGCCACGCAGGATGCCGATCATGCCGAGCGCGTGTCCGTCCTTGAGCAGCGGCACAAACAGGCCCGAACGGTAACCCAGCGCGATCGCCAGGTCCCGCATGCGCGGGAACTCCCGCACGCCGGCTTCGGTATCGGCCACGTTGACGACACGCGCATCGAGCATGCAGGCGCCAGCAGCACTGCCGCGGTCCAGCGGCCAAGGTTTGAGGAAGCCGCCTTCCCGCTCGCCGCGTGTTCCATCGTCGGCAAAAGCCACGGTTTCGATGAATCCGCCGCGCGGCACCGAAAAAGCCACGGCACGACCATCGAACAGCCGTTGGCAGGCCTGCACAATCGCATCGAACACCGGCTGCGTATCGGTGGGTGAGCTGCTGATGACGCGCAGGATCTCGGCGATGGCGGTCTGCTGGTCCAGCGCTTCCTTGGTTTCGTTGATCAGGCGGACATTCTCGATGGCGATCACGGCCTGATCGGCGAAGGTCTTCAGCAGATCGGACTGGCGCCGGGGTGTTTGTCCTGGGTCTGGCCAGGCCACCACGATGGCTCCCACCGCGGTTCCGTCCTTGAGCATCGGTGCACCGATCATGCGCCGCCACGACCCGACTTGCGCCGTCTCGTTGTCATATTCAGGGTCGGCCTGCGTATCCTCCTCGATCTGCGCCTGCCCTGAGAGAATCAATCGGCCGCTCATCATCCGGCGATGCGGCGCGCCGGGATAGTGCCGGCGCGCGTCCTCGATCGCTGCTTCGCTCCAACCGCGCGTGCCCACAAGATGGACTAGCTGCCCGTCGTAACGGAACACGGCCGCAATCGACACCCCAAACAACCGCATCGCGCTTTCCATGATGGCCTCGAAAACCGGCGTCACGTCGGTCTGCGACTCGCTTATCACCTTGAGCACGTCGCTGATGGCGGTCTGGTATTCGAGCGCCTCGGTCACTTCCGCAGTGCGCTGATCCACCTTGCGCTCCAGTCCGGCGTAGGATTCGCCGAGTTGCGCCGTCATGCGGTTGAACTGGTCTGCCAGGCCCTCGAGTTCATCACCGGTCCTGATCACGATCTGCTGATCGAGGTCGCCCGCGCCGATGCGCCGGGCACCTTCATCGAGCGTTCGGATCGGGCGCACCATGCTGCGCGCCAGCG
>JANOUM010000395.1:0-21243 GCA_031416855.1 Rhodoferax sp.
GGGCTGCTCGACCGCGCCGAGGAAGCGCTGCTCAAGCTCGAAGGCACCCCGTTCGAGGCCGAGGCGCGGCTGGCCCTGCTGGCCAACTACGAACGCTCGCGCGACTGGATGCATGCCGCCGAAGTCGCCAAACGGCTGGAACGCTCCGAGCAGGGCAGCTTCGCCGGTCGCCTGGCGCACTATCTGTGCGAGCAGTCCGCCGCCTGCCTGGGGGCCCACGAATCGGACAAGGCGCAAGCCCTGCTCGAGCAGGCCATCGTCGACGCACCGGCGGCCGCCCGCCCGCGCATGGAACTGGCAGTGCTGCTCAACCAGCGCGGCAACCCGGCTGCGGCCCTGAAGGTGCTCGACGACATGGTTCCATGCGCACCGGCGGCGCTGCCCCTGATCGCCGGGCAAATGGCCCAACTGGCCATGGCCAGCGGGAACGGCAAGCCGGTGCTGGCGACCCTGCAGGCGCACTATGCGCAGTCGCCCTCGATCGACGTGCTGGAGGCGATCGTCACGCTGGAAATACATCGCGGTGAAAGTTCGAACGAGGCCAGAAGCTGGTACCTGCGCCATCTGGAGCGCGAGCCGTCGCTGGTGGCCGCCGCCAAATGGATCGCCGGCGAAAAAATCGAGCACGAGCAGTTCCACCCGCTGGTCCAACGTGCGCTGGACCATGCCGTGAAGCCGCTCACCCGCTATCGCTGCGCCGCCTGTGGATTCGAAGCCAAGCAGCACTTCTGGCAGTGCCCGGGGTGTCAGGCATGGGACAGCTATCCGGCGCGGCGGGTCGAGGAACTCTAGCACCGCCAATTTATCGTGCCGCTCGGTGTGCGCCGGGTCAACGCATTGCATGCAGGCCCCGTTATGGGGCTGGCCACGTCGCTCCGACGTTGCCGCCCCCCTCTACCTACTCATCAGGAGATCACGCATGTTGAAAAAAATCCTGGCCGTCGTGGCCATGTTGTACGCTGCCGTCGCATTCGCGGCAGTCGATGTAAACAAGGGCACGGCCGCCGACCTCGACGGTATCAAGGGCATAGGCCCGGGTATCTCGACCAAGATCCTCGACGAGCGCAAGAAGGGCAACTTCAAGGACTGGACCGACTTCATCGAGCGCGTCAAGGGCGTGGGCGAGGGCAACGCCGCCAAGTTCTCTGCAGCAGGCCTGACCGTCGGTGGCGCGGCATTCAAGGGCACCGTTGCTGCACCCGCCGCAGCCAAGCCCGCCGCCAGCGCTGCCAAGAAGTAAATCCGGCCGTACCGGAAAGCGGAACTCCAACACCTCCGGGTCGCCGAGGGCGCCTTGCCCTGGAACACCTGCGCATCGGCCACCAGCAGCGTCGGTTGGCCCTTGCGTTCGAGCAGTGCATTGGTGGCCACCGTGGCGCCCATATTCACGCAGGCCACCTGCGCCGCGGTGAGCGCGGCACCGGGCGCGATGCCCGGCAGATGTCGGATGCCCGCCACGGCGGCGTCACGGTACTGCTCCGAGTTGTCGGACAGTGTCCAGAATACAGAACGGCAGCATGGACGGGGCCCTGGGCAGTGCAGCAACCGGTGGGTTTTCGGTGCGCCTGCGGGAAAACCCGGAGCGATTGCCTGGCGCAAGCGGCCCTGATACGGCATATGCTTGACGCCTTTGGTCTCCCGAGTACCCAACGACCCTGGAGCTGTCCATGAAACTGTCTCGTTGCACCCTCACAACCACCATCGCCCTGACCCTGGGCTGACCACCGCCTACTTTCTGCTGACCCCATGATCCGACCCAACATCATCTTCATCGTGGCCGACGATCTCGGTTATGCCGACCTGGGTTGTTATGGCGGCCGTGATGCGCAGTTCGGCGCGGTTTCGCCGGTACTGGACGAACTGGCCGCCCGCGGCCTGAAATTCACCCACGGGTATTCGAATTCACCCGTGTGTTCGCCGACCCGCTTCGCCCTGATGACCGGGCGTTACCAGTACCGGCTGCGCGGTGCGGCAGAAGAACCCATCAACAGCCGCAGCCGTGGCAGCACAACGCTGGGCCTGCCGACGGACATTCCCACCTTGCCGTCACTATTGCGCGGCGACGGTTACCGCACGGCGCTGGTTGGCAAGTGGCTCCTGGGTTATCCGCCCGCGTTCGGTCCGCTGCGTTCGGGCTACGAGGAGTTCTTCGGGCTCATGGCCGGCGGAGTGGACTACTTCACGCACTGCGCGTCCACGGGCGCGCACGACCTGTGGCAGGGCAAGGATGAGCACATTGAGGATGGCTACCTGACCGACTTGATCACCCAGCGCTCGCTCGACTACGTCGACCTCCGGGCAGCCGAGGCGCGCGACGGCACGCCGTTTTTCCTCAGCCTGCACTACACCGCACCGCACTGGCCCTGGGAGACGCGCGAGGACCGCGCCCTGGCCGAGGAAGTCCGCAACAACCTGTTCCACCTGTACGGCGGCAACATCCACACCTACCAGCGCATGATCCACCATATGGACGAGGGCATCGGCCGGCTGGTGGACCGCCTGCGCGCACAAGGCCTGCTCGACAACACCCTGATCGTCTTCACCAGCGACAACGGTGGCGAACGTTTTTCAAACAGCTGGCCGCTGGTGGGCGGCAAGATGGACCTGACCGAAGGCGGCATCCGTGTTCCCTGGATCGCGCATTGGCCGGCGGCCATCGCGCCGGGTGGCGTGAGCACCCAGCAGTGCATGACCATGGACTGGTCGGCGACGCTGCTGGACGTCGCCGGCGTGGCGGCCGATCCCGCCTACCCGCTCGATGGCATGTCCTTGCGCAGGGTGTTCGACGATGCCAGCCACCTGTTCGAGCGCCCGCTGTACTGGCGCATGAACCACCGCGGCCAGCGTGCGCTGCGGCTGGCCGACTGGAAATACCTCCGGGTGGACGGCCACGACTACCTGTTCAACATCGCGGCCGACGAGCGCGAACGCGCCAACCATGCGACCCGCGATCCCGCGTTGCTGGAGACCCTGCGTGAATCCTGGGAGGCCTGGAACGCCACTATGCCGCCGATCCCGGCGGATGCAACCGTCAGCGTGGGTTATTCCATCAAGGACATGCCGCAGCGCTGATGGGCCGGGACACCGGCGTACCACATACCGCTGGGTCGAGTTTCAGTCGGGTGCCCCGGGGTCGGGATGGAGCATGGACAAAGGCAGACTGCTGACCTCCTGCAACAGGCGCGCCAGTTGCAGACCCGCAGCCTCGATCACGGCGCGGCCCTTGTCGGCGGTGGCTGCGGCGGCGTTGCCAGCAGCACCCAAGGCGTTGTAGTCCTGCATCTGCCAGCCGAGCTTGGCCGAGCGGCCGTTGCCCAGGATCGGATAACGCGTGGCGCGCTGCTCGGCGCTCGAGTGGAAATGCCGGGCCTGTGCCATGTCGACATGTTGCGCGCGCGTGGCCAGCATCATCGAGGTTTCCATGTCGCCGCCGTGGATGCCGAAGCGGTGCTCCTCGGGCGGGAACCGCCCCATGACATCCTCGCCCAGCGGCAGGGTGAACCAGTTGGTCGAATACACGATCAGATCGTGCGCGCTGCGCAGGTCGCGTGCGACGATGTCCATCACGCTGACCTGCCCGCCGTGGCTGTTGAACAGCACCAGCTTGCGCAAACCGGCACGGGCCACACAGGCACCCAGCTCCATCCAGACGGCCATCAGCGTCTGCGCTGAGAGCGTCAGCGTCCCCGGGAAGCGGATGTGTTCGGTGCTCTTGCCCACCTGTTGCGTGGGCAGGACAAGCACCGGCAGTGCCGCCGGCAGATGCACCAGCGCGGCGGCAACCACACAGTCCACGAGTACCGTGTCGACACTCAGAGGAAGGTGCGGGCCGTGTTGTTCTATCGCCGCCACCGGCAGCACCGCCACGGCCTGGTCAATGACGGCGCTGGCGGCCAGCTGGCTAAAGTGGCGCGTCGTCAGGTCGGCCCAGAATCGTGAGGGAAGTTGCATCGGCGCATCTTAACCGCGCCTCCCACGATTCGCCTCAGGCGGCGTGCAAGGCCGCCTTGGCAGGCGACGCGGCCTGGGCCGTGCCCGCATGCAGGATCTCGCCGGACAGCTGGCCACCCTCCTCCACCACCAGCTTGCCGTAGCGGATCTTGCCGGTGACCTTTCCGGTGGCGTGGACCACCAACTTGTCACGCACCGTCAGCGTTCCGTCGAACAGGCCATGGATCTCGGCAATGTCGATTTCGGCGGAGCCGCGGAAGGATCCCCCGGGTGCGATCTGCATCAGGCGCGAGTCCATCGTGGCCTCGACGATGCCCTCGACCAGCAAGGTGTCGCAATCGGTGATCTCGACTCCCTTGAGCTTGATATTGGGACCCACCGTCAGCTTGCTGCCGCCCGCGGCCTGCGGGTTGACTGGCATGACTATTGCTGGCTCCCTCGGTGGCACTGCGGCGACAGCTGCGGCCGGCACGGCATGCACGCCGGCACCTGCCCGGGCCTGCAAGCCTGGGGCTGGTACATTGTGCCTGGAGGCAACGGGTTCGACGTCGCGCTTGCCGAAGAATGGTGATTGCATGGCCATGGATACTCCCTTGAATGAAGCTGCATGGTAGGCAGGCGCGGCCACACGGTCTGCACCACAAGTGCAAGAGGCGTAAGCAAATGACCCAGAACACACAGGGGCGGCATCACCAGCCAACTGCCACCGGCCAACTGCCACCGGCCATCGTCACCGGATCGGCTGCGCACGCGCGACGCCCGGATTGGCAGCGCGCCCGAAGCACCGCCGATGACTTTGCTTGCTGCGTGCCGCACTTGTCTAGACAATCGACGAAGGCGCAGGCTACACTGGCATCACAAAAATTTTCCGCCAGCGCCAGACAAGGAGTTCCGTACACCATGGCATATGCCCAGGCCGAACGCCTAGGTACCACTCACGTCCCGCCGATCGACAGCGTCACGCCATCGTCCATGGCCACCATGGAAGACCGGGCTCACCGGCTTCTTGCCCAGGTGGGCCTCTTGCATGGGCCGATGCCGGCCCGGTGCCGTGTGAGCGCGGCGATGGCCTGTCCCATCTCGCAAGCGATCTGGCCGTCACCTGACACGGCCATGGCACACGCAAAATCCATTTGTCCGAGGTCCATGCCATGTCGAGTTTCCTGATAAATGCCTGGTACGTCGCCGCACTCTCGCCCACCGTCGGGCGCACGCTGCAGGCCGTCAGGATGCTGGGCGAGTCCATCGTGCTATACCGCACGCAGGACCACACCCCGGTGGCGCTTGAAGACGCCTGCCCGCACCGCAGGCTGCCGCTGTCTTTGGGGCGCATCAAGGGAGACGCGGTCGAATGCGGCTACCACGGCCTCACTTTTGACTGCTCCGGCAAGTGCATCGACGCCGCCACCCAAACGCGGATCCCGCCGTTTGCCAGGGTGCGCAGCTACCCGACCTGCGATCGTTACGGCCTGTTATGGATCTGGATGGGTGAAGCAGGACTGGCAAACACCGACGACATCCTGCCCATACCGACCTACGGCGACCCGGCGTGGCACATGACGAGCGGGGACAGCATGCATTGCGCCAGCAACTACCTGTGGCTGGTGGACAACCTGCTCGACCCGTCGCACGTGGCGTGGGTGCATCGCGGTTCGTTCGCCGGTGCTGGCACCGACGCCACCCCCCTGGACGTGCGCACGACCGACAACGGGGTGGTCAGCAGCCGCTGGATACTGGACCAGCCGGCGCCGCCGTTTTATGCACCCCTGGTCAAGTTCCAGGGCCATGCCGACCGGCTGCAACATTACGAAATGCGGTATCCGGCGGTGGGCATCAACATGGGTATCTACACACCGGCCGGCAGGGGCGGCGCGGAGCTGCTGGACGGCCCCGAAACCTACCGGATGATCTCCTACCATTTCATCACCCCGGTCGATGAGGATCACTCCCACTACTTCTGGCTGCAGCACCGCAACACCGACCCGCACGACGAAAACATCACACAACGTGTCGCGGCCGGGGCCAGGGCCGCTTTCGAGGAAGACCGAGTGATCCAGGAGGCGGTGCACCAGGGCATGAAGAAACGAACGATCCAGGCCACCGGGTTGGCCCTGGACGCCGCAGCCGTGCGGTTCCGCAAGGGCCTGACGGACCGCATCGCCCGCCAATCACCGGATCAGCTGGCGTCGGGCTCCTTGTAGTAACCCACCACATCGCCCTCGGTGGTAACGCCCAGGCCATTGAGCAGGCGGTTGGAATAGTTGAAATAGGCACAGACCTGGTTGACCTCCAGGATCTCGCCGTCCTCGCAACCGGCCGCACGCAATGCATCCCAATCGGCCTTGTCCAGGTCGCCCACCTGGGCGGTCAGTTTGCGGGTGTAGTTGAGAAATGCCAGTTCCTTGCCGGAGAACGCCCGCTCCGGCTGCGCGGCCTGCAGTGCGTCCCACACCAGTTGGGAGCGCGCCGGGTCGTTCATCAGGCGCCGCGCGTTGGCAAAATGGTGCGTGAGGCTGTAGGCGCAGCGGTTGGTCATGCTGACATACGAGGCCACCACCTCAAGGAACCAGAACGGCAGGGTGTTGTCGGGGTTGTGCAGCACGCTGCGGTACAGCACCAGGTGCCCCTGCATGCTGTGCGGTCGCAGGCTGTGGGCCCGCATCACGTTGTCGACGGTGCCACTCGGCGTCAGGGCCAGGTCGTACATCTCCTTGAGTTTTCCGGTCGCTTCTTCCAGGGGGATCATCTTTATCCAGGCTGCACTCATGGGGTCTCCTTGTGGGTGTTGATCGACCGCCGGTCCACCACCGGCCGCGAAAAGACGCGATGCACCATCGGCACGAAGGTTTCCAGTGGCTCGCAGTGATAAGCCGGGTCGGCCGCGGCCTGGTCGTATCGATCCACGAACTCGGCGGTCCAGTCGAAGTGGGGATGGCCATGCCAACGTTCGCGCTCATGCGGGTCCACACCCGGCATGTTGGGCGAATGCAGGTTCTGGAACACAGCGTGGTGGCGCAGCATCCAGTGGTTGCGCTCCGACACATAGGCTCCCAGCAGCACCGCCGAGAAATCCCCGTGCATGAGCGGGCAGGTGATGAAACCGACGTCGTGCAGCAGCGCCACCACCACATCCTCCTCACAGCGGCCGTCCTGCAACACCATGCTGGCCGACTGCAGGGAGTGGCGATAGTTGTTCACCATGTAGCCGAACGAGGGATCGTGTTCGCTGGCACTGAGCAGCCGCAACGCCTGCACCGCCTGCTGCCGGGCCGCATAGGCGGCACGCTGCGCGTTGAGTTGTTCCCAGTCAGTGCGGGAGAAGTCCTGCAGCGAGATCTTCTCGACATACTGCCAGTGCGGATCGGCCAGTGGAGTGTAAGTGGAGCGTTGGTTCATGGCGATAACCCAGGGGTGGGTGGTAGGTGGTTCCTCAGGCATCCAGCCAGGCCCGGGTGGCCGCGTGCCAACCCGACAGCGCGCGGTGCACACCGGGGTGGCGGGATGCGTTGTCCCGCCAGGTTTGCAGGCCGATCGGCAATTCGATCGCTTGGCCGCAGGCTGCCAATACCGCCGTGGCCAGCGGCAAGGTCACCAGCGGCCCGCAGTCAGCCAGGCTGATATCAGGCGTGAGAAGGTACGGCTGTGGCTGCGCCCATTGCTCCAGTTGCTGCAGCCGGAAAACGATGTCGGCGCGTAGTGCCGCGACCTGCTCCGGGGAGCGCTGGGGTGCCTTGACCAGCGGGAACAGCGCCCGCACCCGCGGCTCCAGGTACAGATCGTGAAAGCGACTGAGGAAGCGCACGCGCGCGCGCAGTTCCGGATCCAGCGGCAACATCGCCGGTGCCGGGAAACGCTCCTCGAGGTATTCGTTGATGACCTCGGACTCGGACAGCACCCAGTCGCCGACCTGGATCGCCGGCAAGGTTCCCATGGGAGCGATTGCACGGTACTCGGCCGAGCGATAGCCGTTGAACGGCAGGCGCTCCTCGAAGACGATGCCTTTCACACACAGCGCGATACGCACCTTGGCGCTATAACTCGACAGGGGCGTGGCGTAGAAGATCACGCCGCGTCTCCGGCGAGGAAGGCCGCGTACTCCCGTGCCGCTGCGGCGGCAGCGGCGTCCAGCAACGCCTGCCCGTGCTCCGGCCGCGCCAGGCCGGAAAACGAACCGACACGACCGTCAGGGAACTGCGCCCGGTGCGACGCGGCGTCCAGGTGGTTGTCACCAGCATGGAACTTGATGAACTCGGGCGACAGCAGCGGCGGCGGCGGCAGCGTGTCGCTGCGGCGCAGGGCGGGCAGCACGTGTTGGGTGATCGCGATCTCGGATGGCGTGGCGTGCATACCCTCACCGGCTCCGTACAGGCGCTGGCGCATCTCGTTGACTTCGGTCAGGTCCCACCAGCTGCGCAGCCGGAACTGCAGGGCTGCCGTACCGTTGCGCCCCAGGCTGCAGTCGGCATGCAGCTCCTGCACCGCACACCATGCCGGTGCGATATTGCCGCCATGCCCGTTGAGGAAATAGAAATGCGTAAAGCCGCCACGGGCCAGTGACTGCACGTAGTCGATGATCACCTGGATCAGTGTGGTCGGCCGCAGGCAGACCGTGCCGGGGAAAGCCAGATTGAACTGCGCCGGGCCCATGGAGAGTGTCGGCCCCACCAGCGCACCGGCCAATTCAGCCATCGCATGGGCGACCGATTCGGCCGTGATGCTGTCGGTTCCGATCAGCCCGGTGGGGCCATGCTGCTCGGTCGACCCCAGCGGGATCACCACCCCCCGCGAGCGCAGGAGATAGGCCTCGACCTCGGGCCAGGTAGCGTGTTGCAGGACCATGGGCGTTTCAGTGGGCGTTGGACATTTTTTTCTCGAGCCGGCGCACCAGCCAGGAAACGAAAATGATCAGCGCGAGGTATTCGACGACGAGCAAGGTGTAGATTTCCAGCGGCCGGTACTCATTGACGTTGAGTTCGTTGGCGCGCCGTGTCAACTCCTCCAGGCCGATGACGGACACCAGCGAAGACATCTTCATCACATAGACGAACTGGTTCCCCAGCGCCGGCAGGATCACCTTGATGGCCTGAGGCATCACCACCAGCCGCATCTGCTGCGACCAGGACAGGCCGATGGACTTCGCCGCCTCGAGCTGCCCCTTGGGCACGGACTGGATACCGGCGCGGAACACCTCGGCCTCGAAGGCGCTGTCGCTCAGTGCCAGCGACAACACGCCGGTGGCGAACACGCCCAGTTGCCGGCCGACGATCACCGGCAGGCCATAGAACACCCACATCAGCAGACATCGGGTTGAAGTCGCCCGTCGTGCCAACGCGCAGCGTGCCGCGCTCGAGGATTTGGTTCAGCTTGGACTTGTTCTGGGCGATCGACGTGGCGGGGGTCACCAAGGCCGCCGCCGCCACGAAACCCATCAGCATGGTCAACGGTTTCTTCATGGTGGTTTCCCGGATCCTGGTTGATTGGAAACAAATTGCACTTGGTGCCATTGCAGTATATGCAAGAAACGCGCGCCAGTGGCAACATGTCTAGGCAAGCAGCGATGCCAACCTCCTTTTCGTCGACATGATGGGGTCGTCGCCGGTTGCGGTAGGGACGGAGGTTACCCCCCGCCCCCCGCACAGATCCGTACGTGCAGAATTACCGCATACGGCTCCTGCCTCAGGTGTGTGACGCGTAGAACCGCTCCTCAGGAGAACTCGCGCCGCGCTTGCTTGAGGGTCTCACAGTGCTCGTCGTTCACGCACTCAACCTTCAACGTGCCGTTGACCGATTCCATCGGGGCGTTGTCCCAACAGTCCCTACCATGCCTTCGACTTTGCAAAGTACGCGCATCGTTACCTCGCAGAGGCCCAATATCGATTCAACCGTCGCTTCAATCTGCGCGCCATTCTGGTCCGTCTGCTGCGGGCCGCTTCTCTCACAAATCCCACCCCTGCCGCCTCCATTCGCGTGGCTGAGGTAGGTCGGGAACTTGCTCCTACCAAATGTGACGAATTTGACGAATTTGACGAATATCGCTACACTAACCCGATAACCTTGGAGGTTCACCATGACCACGCTTTCGCGCAGCCCTTCCAGCCCCTCCCTCGACTCTCAGCTCCTCGGTGCGGTTCATGCTGCCTTTAATGGCCTCGCCAATACGCTGGGCGCCCAAGTAGGTGCTTTTGTCGCGCAACAGATCGCGCGCCAAGCCGCCAGTAAGACGATAGAAAAGAAGCTGACAGCTGCCATGCCCGCGCTCTTGGAGCAGGCGTTCATTGCAGACTTTCTGCAGGACAAGGCCTCTGCACGCCATCGTCGAGCCATTCTTGCACACCTACTTTCAGCAGCAGAGCTGCAGGAGTTCACCGGTTCGCACCTGCAGGTGCCCATCGCATCTTCGATTGATGCCGTGTCCGATGAAGCCGACGAAATCACGAGCGAGGAGGCTGCTAAGTTGCTCCACGTGTCGCGTACTCACCTTAATACCCTGGTGGATACGGGGCAGCTTGGAGAGGTGCGCCGAACGGCGGGTCGCCACCGACGTATCTCCAAAGCTGCCGTACTCCAGTACAGAGCTGCTAGCAAGGAACGCCAGGCAAAAGGCTTGGACGCGATGGCCGAAGCCAGTGAGCGGCTTGGCTTGTACGACCAAGAGCTCGACGGCGTGCCCGTCCGCTCCAAGAAATGAACGTGGTCAAGAAGGTGAACGCGAGCGAGGCAGCGACACTGCCTCGCATCGTGCTGGTGGATGCAAACGTCTTCTTTAGCCCTCGCATGCGCGACCTGGTGATGCATCTGCACGCAGAGGAGCTGATCAACGTCCACTGGACTAAAGAAATCGAGGCCGAGTGGACGCGCAACGTCGTCGCAAAGCAAGGCGCCGATGCTGAGGATATCCAGGCGTGTCTACGAGGAATGCGTGACGCGGTCGATGGATGGGAAGTGACGGGCTACCACAAACACAAGGCGAAGTTCGAGCCAGTGGACCCGAAAGACCACCACGTCGCTGCCGCAGCCTACAAACTCTCGCTGGACGATGGGCCGGGTCAAGACGTAGCCCTGGTCACCAAGAACGTCAAGGACTTCCCTCAGAGAGTTTTTGAGGGGACCCACGTCACCCTATATTCGTTGAGCGGATACATCGACGCTTTGTACGCGGCCGAACCCGACCGCGTTGCCAACGTGACAGAGGGCTGTCGAAAAAAGTTGAAGCGCCCGCCACTAACCCGCGAGCGCTACGTTGCGGTGCTGATGACGCACGGATGCGCGGGCTTGGCCAGGGGTCTCAGCGAGTTGTGGTCTGTCGAGTGTCCGAAGGTGGCAAAAGATGGGACGCTGTTTTACGAGTCTGACGTGCCGACGAAGAAGCCCGCAATGAAAAAGGTTGAACGAAAACGGTAGCCGCGACCGACACAGCCGTGGCCCATATGAGGCGAGTTGCTGCACGTTCGGCGTAGACCAGCAGGCGCTTTGCGGCACCGTCCTCGAATTACGTGAGCCCGCTCACGCTAAGAAGGCCCCCCAGCAATAGGCCTGAAAAATCTCCAGTGGCTGATGCGCACGTCCAGAACGTCCGGTTTCGAGGCAGCCGACGAATGACCGCTCCTGGTCGGTAGTCCCATCCGGCTCCCCGTTTTCAGGCGCCTGAAAGCGGACATTGGGCGGGACGACGCTATGCCGTCAGGGCGATCACCCGATTCTCGCGGACTGCATGCCATCACCCCCTATCCACTGGCCAGGCCTGTGCGAAGCAGCTTTCCCGGGCTACTCCGGCAACCCCAACAGCTACCCAGCGCACTTCAACTGTGTGCTCTGCGAATCGGCCAGTGCGGCCTTTCTCAGCGCCGCCAGGTCGGCAGCCGCATCCGGCCGGCCCTTCAGCAGTCCGGGGGCACGCAGCAGGCGGTCGAACTTGCTGCTGCCGCGCGCATGGGTGTCGCTGTTGCCTTTCGCCAAGCGCCGGCAGGTAATCTGTTCCAGCCCCAGCCGGTAATCGTCCTGCATCAGCGCCTTGACCAGCGCCAGCCGCCGGTCTATGTGGGCTATCTCGCCGCCGTGACGCTGGCTGCGGCGGCGCCAGCGGCGCAGGGCGGCCAGGCCTTGTAGCATGAGCTGGCCGCGGATGGTCTGCGGGCGCAGGCGCAGCCGCTTGCCCACACGTTGGGCCGTAAGCGTCTAGCCGCGGCATCTTGAATGTGATTGATCGTTTTGGGATGCTCGTGTTCGGGAACGCGTGCGACTGGTGCAACCAGTGGTTCAGGCCGGCGCGCCGACCGACCAGTTGCGCGTGACATTGCCCGCGTTGTTCACGCTTTCCAGGTTGACGCTAAAACCCCACAACCTGGCTGCGTGCTTGAGCACTTCCAGCGTCGTGTCGGCCAAGGGGCGGTCCTGGTACTGACTGTGGCGCAGGGTCAGCGTGCGGTCGCCGCGCAAGTTGACGTTCCAGACCTGGATGTTGGGCTCACGCGTGCCCAGGTCGTATTGCTGCGACAGGTGCTGGCGCAGGCGCTGGTAACCAGCGGTGTCGTGGATCGCCGACACTTCGAGTTCGCTCCGCCGCTCGTCGTCGTGGATGGCGAACATGCGCAACTCGCGCATCAACCGTGGACTGAGAAACTGGCCAATGAAACTCTCGTCCTTGTAGTTGCGCATCGCGTGGTCGAGCGTGGGCAACCAGGGCGCGCCGGCGATATCCGGGAACCAGCTGCGGTCTTCGTCGGTCGGCTGTTCGCAGATGCGCCGGATGTCGGTGTACATCGCAAAACCCAACGCGTAGGGATTGATGCCGCTGTAGGCCCGATGCCCCACCGGCGGCTGGAAGATCACGTTGGTGTGTGAGGTCAGCCATTCGAGCATGGCACCGTCACTCAGATTGCCGTCGTCGTACAGGGTGTTGAGCAACCGATGGTGCCAAAACGTGGCCCAGCCCTCGTTCATCACCTGCGTCTGGCGTTGCGGGTAGAAGTACTGCGCCACCTTGCGCACGATGCGCACGACCTCGCGCTGCCAGGGTTCCAGCAGCGGCGCGCTTTTCTCGAAGAAGTACAGCAGGTTCTCCTGGGGCTCGGTCGGAAAACGCTGCGCTGCCTGGGCCACTTCGGCCTTCTCTTCGCGCACCGGCACCGTGCGCCACAGGTCGTTCACCTGCTGCTGCGCATGGGCCTCGCGGGCCAGGCGCTCTGCCATTTCCTGGGCCAGCGAGCGCTTGCTCGGGCGCCGGTAGCGGTCGACACCGAAGTTGGCCAGCGCATGGCACGAGTCGAGTAGCGTCTCGACAGCCTCCAGACCGTGTCGCTCTTCGCATTCACTCACGTAGTTGCGCGCATACACCAGGTAGTCGATGATGGACGACGCATCGGTCCACATGCGAAACAGGTAGTTGCCCTTGAAGAAGCTGTTGTGCCCGTACGCCGCATGTGCGATCACCAGCGCCTGCATCACCGTGGTGTTTTCCTCCATCAGGTAGCTGATGCACGGGTTGGAGTTGATCACGATCTCGTAGGCCAGACCCATGTGCCCGCGCCGGTAGCGCTTTTCGGTGGCGATGAACTCCTTGCCGTAACTCCAGTGCCGGTAGTTCACCGGCATGCCCACCGATGCGTAGGCATCCATCATTTGCTCGGCAGTGATGATTTCGAGCTGGTTCGGGTAGGTGTCCAGGCCATGGCGCTCCGCAGCTTCGCGGATCACCTCGTGGTAGCGGTCGATCAGCTCGAACGTCCAGTCGCTCTGGTCGGGCAACGGCTGCGCCGCGCGCCCGGCGGACTGGCGCGGCGCCTGAAGCGTCGTGCGGGGACGCCGGTCACCCGTGGACGGCACCCGGTACAGGTTCTCGGTCTTGCGTCGATCCAACGCCGGAGCGTGTTGCGTGCTCATTGGAGTACCTCGTGCTGCGCACTACGGAATTCGCACTTGGGGCGGCCCGGCGTGCTCATGCGGATGCCCCCTGTTTCCTGAAGAGATTGCGGAACACGGGGTAGATCTGGTCGGTGGCGGTAGCCTTGCGCATCGCGAAGTTGGGGTGACCCTCCTCCAGCTGCCGGTATTCGGTCCACAGGGTCTGCTCTTCCTCGACCACCTGCACATAAGCGAAATACCGCACCAGCGGCAGGATGTTGTCGGTCAGAAACTCGCGGCACCGGGTGCTGTCGTTGTTGTAGTTGTCGCCATCGCTGGCCTGCGCGCCGTAGATGTTCCATTCCGCGGTGGGGTAACGCGCCACGATGATCTGGTGCATCAGCACCAGGGCGCTGCTGACCACTGTGCCACCGGTCTCGGTCGAGTGGAAAAACCCGTCTTCGTCCACCTCCTGCGCCTGTGTGTGGTGGCGGATGAAGACGATGTCGATCTTGTCGTAGTGCCGCGTCAAGAAGAGGTAGAGCAGGATGAAGAAACGCTTGGCCAGGTCCTTGCGGGCCTGGTCCATCGAGCCCGACACATCCATGACGCAGAACATGACTGCCTTGCTGGACGGGATCGGCACGCGCACGCGGTTGCGAAACCGCAAGTCGATCGGGTCGAGGTACGGAATGCGCCCGAGCCGGCGTTGCAGTTCCTCGATCTCGGCCACCAGAGCGGTGATCGCCGCGTCGTCATGGCCTGGGACACATTCCAGCGCGGCCAGCTCCAGATGCTTTGCTGCCAGTTCGCGCCGCGGCGCGTGTCCGACCGCGATGCGTCTGCCAAGGGCTCCGCGCATCGAACGCACGATGGACAGGTTGTTGGGCGTGCCATCGTGCGTGAAGCCGGCCCGGTGCGACTTCCACTCCGGGGTGTCGCCGATCTGCGTGCGCAGCAGATGGGGCAGCGCCAGGTCCTCGAAGAACAGCTGCAGGAACTCCTCCTTGCTCAACGTGAAGGTGAAGTCGTCCTCGCCCTCCCCCGAATCGCCGGCCTGCCCGCCGGCACCACCGGCACCGCGCGGCGGCCGGGCGATCCTGTCACCGCGCAGGTATTCGGTGTTGCCGGGGTGCACGGTATCGCGCACGCCGCCCTGGCCGTGCTGGAACAGCGGCTCCCCGATGTCCTTCCTGGGGATCGTGATGTTCTCGGAGTTCTCGATGTCGCGAATACCGCGGTTGTCGATCGCGCGCCGCACTGCATCCTGCACCTGCGTCTTGTACCGCCGCAGGAAGCGCTCGCGGTTGCCGACCGACTTGTTTTTGCCCGAGAGGCGCCGGTCGATGATGTGCAGCGCCATGGAGGCCCACCGCTCAGGAGCTCTTGCGAACGCGCAGGTACCACTCGCACAGCAGGCGCACCTGCCGCGCGGTGTAGCCCTTGGCCACCATGCGGGTGACAAAATCCTCGTGCTTCTTGGCCTCGTCGGCGCTGGCCTTGGCGTTGAAGCTGATCACCGGCAGCAACTCCTCGGTGTTCGAGAACATCTTCTTCTCGATCACCAGGCGCAGTTTTTCGTAACTCGTCCACGCCGGGTTCTTGCCCTGGTTGTTGGCGCGGGCGCGCAGCACGAAGTTGACGATCTCGTTGCGAAAGTCCTTCGGGTTCGCGATGCCTGCGGGCTTCTCGATTTTCTCCAGCTCCGCATTCAGCGACGAGCGGTCGAACACCTCACCGGTGTCGGTGTCGCGGTACTCGTTGTCCTGGATCCAGTAGTCGGCATAGGTGACATAACGGTCGAAGATGTTCTGGCCGTATTCGCTGTAGCTCTCCAGGTAGGCGGTCTGGATCTCCTTGCCGATGAACTCCGCGTAACGCGGCGCGAGATGCTCCTTGATGAAGCCGATGTAGCGCGTTTCCAGCTCGGCCGGGAACTGTTCGCGGCTGATCTGCTGCTCCAGCACGTACATCAGGTGCACCGGATTGGCCGCCACTTCGGCGCTGTCGAAGTTGAACACCTTGGACAGGATCTTGAAGGCAAACCGCGTCGACACGCCACTCATGCCTTCATCCACCCCGGCATAGTCGCGGTACTCATGGAAGCTCTTGGCGCGCGGGTCGGTGTCTTTCAGGCTCTCACCGTCGTAGACCTGCATCTTGCTGAGCAGGCTGGAGTTTTCGGGCTCCTTGAGGCGGGTCAGCACCGAAAATTGCGCCATCATCTTGAGCGTGCCGGGTGCACACTTGGCCTGGCCCAGCGACGAGTCGCGGATCAGCTTTTCGTAGATGCGCGCCTCTTCGCTTACGCGCAGGCTGTAGGGCACCTTGACGATGTAGATGCGGTCGAGAAAGGCTTCGTTGTTCTTGTTGTTGCGAAACGCCTTCCACTCGCTTTCGTTGCTGTGGGCCAGCACCACGCCGTCGAACGGGATCGCGCCAAACCCTTCGGTGCCCTTGTAATTGCCCTCCTGCGTGGCGGTCAGCAGAGGATGCAGCACCTTGATCGGCGCCTTGAACATCTCGACGAACTCCAGCAGGCCCTGGTTGGCGAGGCACAGGCCGCCAGAATAACTGTAGGCGTCAGTGTCATCCTGCGCGAAACTCTCGAGCTTGCGGATGTCCACCTTGCCGACGAGCGAGCTGATGTCCTGGTTGTTCTCGTCCCCGGGCTCGGTCTTGGCAACACCTACCTGCTTGAGGATGCTGGGGTAGCGCTTGACGACCCGGAAGCGGCGGATGTCGCCGCCGAATTCGTCCAGCCGCTTGACCGCCCACGGTGAAAGTATGCGCTGCAGATAGCGGCTGGAGATGCCGAAGTTTTCCTGCAGGATGGGGCCGTCCTCCAGTGGGTCGAACAGGCCCAGCGGCGTTTCGTTGACGGGCGAACCCTTCAGCGCATAAAACGGCACCTGTTGCATCAACTGCTTGAGCCGCTCGGCGATCGAACTCTTGCCGCCGCCCACCGGCCCGAGCAGATAGAGGATCTGCTTGCGTTCTTCCAGGCCCTGCGCCGCATGCCGGAAATAACTCACCACCTGCTCGATGGCGTCCTCCATGCCATAGAACTCGGCGAATGCCGGATAACGCTTGATGACCTTGTTGGCAAACAGCCGGGACAGCCGCGGCTCGTTGCGGGTGTCGACCAGTTGGGGCTCGCCGATGGCGCGCAACATGCGCTCTGCCGCAGTGGCATACGCGAGCGGATTGCGTTTGCATTCGATCAGATAGTCGTCGATCGAGAGTTCTTCTTCCTTGGAGCGTGCATACCGCGCCACGAAGTTGCCGATTGCATCCATCGAGTCCCCCTGATTCAAAGGAAAAGAGAAAACCGTCTTCGAACTACGGTACACCGTTTGGCATCTGCTTGCACAACGCTGTCAGGCTAACCGGCGTTGACCGTACGGGCAAGGACATTTCGCGCAGGTCGCACCAAAATGATCTGACCGTGACATAGTGAATAAGTTGCATCAAAGGAGATTGCACGATGCGTGCCAGTTTTTCTGCGGCGATCTTGATCTCTGCCTTCGTGTCCATGGGCGCTGCAGCGCAGGTGCAGCTTGACCGGATCAAGCTGCCGCCGGGATTTTCCATCGCCTTGTTTGCGCGCGTCGACAACGCCCGCCAGATGGCGCTGGGCCGCGCCGACGCCTCTGGCGGCCTCGTGTTTGTGGGTTCGATGCGTGCGGGCAAGGTGCATGCGGTGCGCTTCGATTCCGCCTACCAGTCCACGGGAGTCACCACCATCGCCAGCGGTCTGCAGATGCCTGTCGGTGTAGCTTACAGGGACGGCGCGCTGTATGTCTCGGCGATCAGCCGCATCCTGCGTTACGACAACATCGAGCAGCGCCTGGAGCAGCCGCCGGTGCCAGCCGTGGTGACCGACCGCCTGCCCACGGAGACCCACCATGGATGGAAATTCATTGCATTCGGGCCCGACGGCAAGTTGTATGTGCCAGTCGGTGCACCCTGCAACATCTGCGAGCCCGACCCGCAGCGGTATGCCAATATCCTGCGCATGAATCCCGATGGCAGCGCTGTCGAGACTTTTGCACGTGGTGTACGCAACACGGTCGGGTTCGACTGGCAGCCGCAGACCGGCGAACTCTGGTTCACCGACAACGGCCGCGACATGCTGGGCGACTCCGTGCCCCCGGACGAACTCAACCGTGCGCCACGCGCCGGCATGCATTTCGGATACCCCTATTGCCACGGTGGTGACCTGCCCGACCCGGAGTTCGGCGCCAAGCGCGCCTGCGCCGATTTCACTGCGCCGGCTCAAAATCTCGGCCCCCATGTGGCAGCGCTGGGTATGCGCTTCTACACCGGCAACATGTTTCCGCCGGCCTACCGCAACCAGGTTTTCATTGCCGAACACGGCTCCTGGAACCGGTCGAAGAAAATCGGTTACCAGGTGTCCCTGGTGCGTCTGCAGGGTGGCAGGGCGGTGTCCTACGAGCCCTTTGCCACCGGATGGTTGCAGGGTGAATCGGCCTGGGGCCGGCCGGCCGATGTGCTGGTGCTGCCCGATGGGTCGCTGCTGGTGTCGGACGATGCGGCGGGTGCGATCTACCGCATCAGCTACCGCGGTTGAATGCGCCCAGCAGGTCCTCGCAGGCACCCATGCAATGCGCGCGGGCCAGCCTCCCCGCGCGCTCGGCGTCGTGGGCGGCGATCGCCCGAAAGATGTCCCGGTGTTGCGCGACGACTTCGTCGATACGTGTCGGCCCGTAGCTGAAACGCAGGCGCAGCGCCTCGATCAGCAGACGCCCGTCGCCGAGCAGTCGCACCGCAAGCGGGTTGTCCGCCACCTCATTGATCGTGTCATGAAAAGCGCGATTGGCTACGAGCAGTGCCCCAGTGTCCCCGTGCGTGACGGCTTCATAGGCGACGACCGCGGCCTCGAGTCGCTGCAACGCCTGCCCGCCGATGCGCGATGCGCACCGCTCGACCAGCAGGCCTTCGATGACCTGCCGCACGTCGTACAGGTTGCGCACGAAATGGATGTCGACACCCTTGATGACGGCCCCCCGGTGGGGCACGACCTCCAGGACACCTTCGCCCTCGAGTTCACCGAGCGCCTGGCGGATTGGCATGTGGCTCACGCCGCACATGGCGGAAAGTTCGTCTATCTTGAGCCGCTGCCCGGGCACCAGTTCCCCATGGAGGATGCGCCGACGCAGATTCGCCGCGACCCGGTGCGCCACCGTGGTCGACAGGTCGGTCATGGGTGCATCACTGAGGGACAATCCCGGCATCCTTGATGAGCTTCTGGTAGCGCACAGTATCGGCACGCAGCAGCGCATCGAATTGCTCTGGCGTGCCGCCGACCACATCGGCGCCCAACTGGGTGAGTTTTTCCCGCACGTCCGGCTCGTTCAAGGCGGCCACGATGTCGCGGTGCAACTTCTGGATGATCGGCTTGGGCACCTTGGCTGGCGCGATGATCCCACCCCACGAGGCCATGGCATACCCGTTAACGCCAGCCTCATGAAGCGTGGGCACGTCGGGCAGCAGGCTGGCACGGTTGGCACCGGTCACACCCAGCAACTTGAGTTTGCCGGCCTTGACGTGTGGCGCGACCGCAGCAACGGCGTCGAACATGACCGAGACCTGTCCTGCGAGCAGGTCTGGATGTGCGCTGGAACTGCCCTTGTAGGGAATCTGTGTCATCTTGGTGCCGGTCAACTGCATGAACACCTCGGCAAACAGGTGCGGGTTGCCGCCAGCACCGGTGGTGGCGTAGTCGATCTTGCCCGGCTCCTTCTTGAGCAAGGCCACCAACTCCTGCACCGTGTTCACACCGAGCTTCGGGTTGACCACCAGACCGAGCTGCACAACCGCGGTCTGGGTCACGGGCTGCAGATCGCCCAGGGTATCGAAGGGCACGTTCTTGTACGAGAACGGGTTGCCCACGTGCGAGCTCGCCACCAGGCCGATGGTGTAACCGTCAGGCGCGGCCTTGGCGATATCGGCGGTGCCGATGATGCCATTGGCACCGGCCTTGTTCTCGACCACCACAGCCTGGCCCCACTTCTTGGTGAGCTTGTCGGCCACCAACCGCGCAGTGATGTCGGACGCACCGCCGACCGGGTAGGGCACGATCAGGCGCACCGGGCGGCTCGGGTACTCCTGTGCGTGGGCCACCGCGCCCGCAGCGACGATTGCGGCAATGCCTGCAGCCTTCCATAGTCGAACCAGATGTTTCATGTGTCTCTCCTGTAGTTGAGGATGGCCGGCCCCAGCGGGCCGGGTCAAGGGTCAGTAGGCCGGTTTCATCGGGAACCAGTCGGGGCGCTTCGGGTCGAGGTACGCTCCGACAATATCGTCGACCTCGAACGCAGCCAATGCGTCCCGGTCGACCTCCACACCAAGCCCGGGGCCGATCGGCACGTCCATGCGGCCGGCTTCGATCTTGAAGCCGGGCCGGACGATATCGCCACCCAGGTAGTCGTGCTCGTTGTCGATGGCCAGCGTCATGTTGCTGATGCTGGCCGCCAGATGGAGATAGGCCGCCTGCGACAGGCCCAGTTCGCCGCCGCTGTGCAGGGTCACTGGAAGTCCGACCGACTCCGCCACCGCCGCGGTCTTGATGCATTGCCACAGTCCGCCGGCCTCGTGCGGGTCGAGCAGCAACACGTCAGCAGCACCGGCGCGCACGATATTGCCGACATCGTTCAGCGTGTACGCGCTTTCGTCGAGCGCGATCGGTATGGAGGTCGCGGCACGCAGATGGGCGTGCCCTTCGAGGTCATCGTGCTCCAGCGGTTGCTCGACGTAGGCCGGGTCGAACTGCGCCAGCCTGGCACACTGGCGCCGCGCAGTCCCCGGCGTCCAGGCGCCGTTGACATCGAGGCGCAGCGGCATACCCGGACCGATCGCCTCCCGCACTGCGCGCGTCAGTTCGATATCGAGGTGCTCGTCGTAGCCAATCTTGAGCTTGAAGGTGCGGAAACCGCGCTCTTTGTAGGCACGTGCGTCACGGGCTACCGCAGCCGGGTCGCTGCTGAAAAGGTAGGCCGCGATGTCCACACTGCTGCGCCACCTGCCGCCCCACAACCGATGCAGTGGCTGACCACAGACCTTGCCGAAGGCATCCCACATCGCCATTTCGACGGCGCAGATGGCCATCACGGCAGCGCGCTTGTGGTGGTAGTAGCCGCTCCCCAAAACGTGCCGGTACAGGGCCTCGGCCTGGTCGACACCCTTGCCGATCGCGCGCGGAATGACGATCCGGTCGAGCACCGCGGGAATCGCATCGAGCAGGCAGATGCTTTCTCCCCAGCCTGTGGTGCCGCCGGCCGTGGTGAGTTCCACGACCACGCGAGTCACACCGGTGCGGGTGCCAGAGCCCCAGACCATCGCGCGTTTGAACGGAACCCGAACCAGCCAGCGACGAATGGAGACGATCGACAGGTCGCGGTCGTGGGTTGGTGGCATGTGCAGCTTCCT
>JANOUM010000396.1:0-2725 GCA_031416855.1 Rhodoferax sp.
CCGGATTTGCTCCTGGGGCATGACACCGATGACGATGGTTTTCATTGCTGTGCCTCCTTGATGACGCGATCCACCTCTGCGAAGAAGTCCTCCAGAAGCCGATGTGCCGTTTCGAACGCGTAGGGCACGCCTTTGTCGCTCGAGGTCCGGTGACGATGGTCGTAGGGCAAGCGCTGCCCGGCGAACTTGAACTTCTTCGGCGGCTTCACCGCATGTGCGTTGTCGTAACCCAGAACTCGGGTGCCGTACTTGTCGTGCAGCGTCAGGCTGTACCTGATGCCGTGCAACAGATGCTCCGACACCGGGACACGTCGTGCCTCGATCTTCATCCAGTAACCACCCTCTTGCTCCAGAATACTGCCGTCCAGATCAAGGAGCGTTTCGAGGCCGATATCTGGACCATTCATAAGTCTCGGACTATATCATTCGGTGATAACTTACGGACAAGCCCCGCTGTCCAATATTCAGTAGTCACCGAGGTGCAACCCGCATGGATCCATGGCGAGAAATGCTGAAATCCGCCAAAAGTATTGGACAGCCCATGCCCGAAAGTGAGCAACCATGCGGCTTCCCGGGCCGATCGTCCTGCCGCCTGTTAATCCGTAGGTCCCCGGTTCGAGCCCAGGTAAGCATTCGGTGAACCCGTTTCTGCGGTAGCGCAGAAATTACTGGACACAACAAACTTTTCAAACGCCATCTGACGGCCCAAGAACGAGCAGGGAAGGTTCCCGGCCGAGCCCGCAGAGGGCTGAAGTACGCAAGTCTGAGCGGATTCAGCCCGCAATCCTGGCGTCTGGGCGCCTGGAGGCTCGGGGCTGGCGGGTTGGCAGGTCTTTGGCCGTTTCCGACTCGCAGGATTGGACCCGGGTCTCAGGGTTGACCCTGATGTTGGCCATGGCTTGCCGACACAGCGCGCAGCGCCACCCCGGCTGCAGGGTACCCGCAGCCCGTGGCGATAGGTATCCGACAGCGCGAGCGACTCAGGCAGCGAAGTGCAGCCCCGCCTCGCGCACTCGACCCTTGGGCGGCGGCTGCGCAGCCAACCCCAGGTGGCTCAGGATCTTCTCGATCACCGGGCGCTCCAGGATGGCGGCGATGATCTTGAGCTCCCCGGCACCGCAGTTCGGGCAGTGCTGCATATCGATGTCAAACACGCGCTTGAGCAGCCGTGCCCAGCTGATGCGCTGCACCGGGGCCTCAACAGCCTCGATCTCGCACTTGGCCGCGGCAGCGGCTTCGCTGGCTGGTTCCTCATCCTTGGGCGGCCCTTGCGGCACCACCAGCGAGCGCAGCTTGGCGTTCGGAGCCAGCACCCCGTGGAAGCGGATGAGGTGCAGCCTGGGCCGTGGCACCAGCGCCGCCAGCCGCTGCATGAACTCCAGCGGACTCATCACCAGGTGCGTGGTGCCGTCGCGCCAGGGGGTCTTGAGCTTGAGTTCCACCTGCCCTGCATCGTTGAGCTGCACTCTCTCGTCTGCCAGCGCCGGGCGGGTGATGTAGCGGCACAGCTGCTCCAGCCGCTTGCGGTCGTGTGCTTCGACCCGCACGCCGGCGTGCAGGCTGAACCCGTCGATGTCGCAGCACAGAAGCTCGCGCGCCATGCCCTCGCGCGCCATCGCGCCCCGCAGGGTCAAGACCTTGTGCCCGGCGCGCGGGCCGAAGGCGATGCGGTAAGTGATGGCCGCCGCCTGCAGTGGCCGCAGGGTGCGCGCTTCATCCCCGTCGGCGTTGGGGTCGGCCAGCCAGGTCTGCCCCATCTCCTCGATCAGCACGCCCCGGCGCGTGAGCATCTTCATGAGCCGGGTGATGACCGTGTGCAGCAGAGCGTGCAGTTCGTCGTCGCTACAGGCGTCGATCTCCTGGCCGCTGATGCAGCATCTGAACCGGCATCTTGCGCTACAGCATCCCCGCATCCGGTTGCAGGTGGTCGAGGCGCCGACGCGCCAGGTGCTGGAGCTGCTGCAGGAAGCCCGGGTGGACCTCGGCGTGCTGTCGGAGTGGGGGCCGGAGACGTTGCCCCAGACCGAGGCGCTGTTTTCGTCGCGTCTGCTGCTGGTCGGTCCGCCGGCGGACCGGATCGCGTCGATGCGCAGCGTGCGCTTCCGGCAGCTTGCCACCTTGCCGCTCATCGTCTCGCCCATGCCCAACGGCGCCAGGGTGTGGCTCGAAGCCGCTGCCCGCGAGGCCGGTGTGGGACTGCAGGTCACCATGGAAGTGCACTCGGTGCACCTGATCAAGAAGATGGTCCAGGCCGGCTGGGGCTATACCGTGGCGCTCAGCGATTCGGTGCAGGAGGAACTCGACGCCGCCCTGCTGGGCGCCTGCCCCATCGTGGCGCCGGCGATGTCGCAGCAGTTCTACCTGTCGGTGGGCAACCAGCACAAGCCGTCAAGTGCTGTTGGGCTGGTGGCGGGTCTGGTCCGTCAGTGGCGGGCCGCCTGAATCCGGCGCTTGCGACATGCCGCGCACCCTGCCCAGAGCCAGGTGCACCCGCTGCAGCAGTTCCGCATGCCGGCCTTCACCGGCCATGGCATAGTTGCCGATGGGCCGCTCCACCAGCTGGAAATGACCGAAGTCATCCCGCCCGCGCACCAGCATCGCGATGGGCTTGATGGTGCCTTGCTGCCGGACCCGCGTGGCCACATAACGGATCGCGATGCCGATGCGCGGGATATCGGACCGGTTGGTGTTGGAGCCGTGCACGATCCACAGGTGGTGCAGTGAG
>JANOUM010000397.1:0-3158 GCA_031416855.1 Rhodoferax sp.
TAATTCCAGCGCCGCCGGCAGCGTGATTTCCAGCAGGGACGGGTCTTCGGATGGTGCGGTGTTGTCTGGTTGCATGCGTGTACTGCGTGGCAGGCCGGCCGCAGAAGAACGGCTGATCGGAGAATTCTCCCATTGTTTGCCGATGACCTGCCTGCGCCGGTCTGCGGCGGTGGTGGCAGGAGCCACGTCCCGGTGCACGCGCTGGCGTGTTCAGCGCTGCTGCCACTTCATGGTGGCCACGGAACCGGCCACGATGCCGGCAATCGCGAGCAATGAACCCAGCGCCAGTGTGGAGATGCCGGACATGCCCTGGCCGACCGTGCAGCCCATCGAGGTGATGCCGCCGAACCCCATCAGCACCGCTCCGGTCAGCTGTGTGCGCAGGTCCGGCAGTGATGCGAAACCCTCCCAGCGAAATTGCCGGCTGCCAACCGCGTAGGCGAACGAGCCCAGCACCACCCCCACCACTGTGGCGATGCCGAAACTGACGCGCAAGGACTTGTCGCTCCACAACAGGAGCAGCTCCAGGCTGTAGGCGGTAGGTGCGACGAAGCTCACCGACTCCAGTGTGCGGGTGTTGGTTGCGAAATAGACCAGCTCCAGCGTCTCGGGGTTTTCCCCGTGTCCGAGGTTACCGGTCAGGTACCAGCCCGCCACCACCAGCGCGCCCAGCACCAGGGCGCCGATGACCTGGACCGGATTGCGCCGGAAGCGGCGATCGATGAACACGAATATCAGCAACAGCGCGCCCACCACGCCGAGTGTGGCGAGCAGTGCCGTGGGCCCCGGCAGGCCGGTGAGTTTCGCCACCAGCGTCCCCAGGCCCGGATTGGACAGGCCAAGCGTCGA
This sequence comes from Rhodoferax sp., assembly GCA_031416855.1. GTDB lineage: Bacteria > Pseudomonadota > Gammaproteobacteria > Burkholderiales > Burkholderiaceae_C > CAISIP01. The sequence continues at coordinate 850 of JANOUM010000397.1, forward strand.
CAGGTCGATGGCGACCGGGTCCAGGTAGGTGCTGCGCCATTGGGCAAACAGGCCCTTGAGCGTCATGTAGGCGGATATGGCCATGAACACCAGCACCACCAGCGAGCGCAGGCTGCCGCCCCCAAGGCGCACCAGGTTCTTGTTGGCACAACCGGCGGAAATCGTCATGCCGACGCCGAACAGGGTGCCTCCGAGCAGCAGCGACAGCCAGGGCACGACAGGGCGCTGGTATACCGACTTGGCCAGATCGACCTGGCCGGAATAATGCAGCAGGTTGGCGCCGACGATGGCGACTGCGACCGCCAGCAGCCACATGCGCATGCGACCCCAGTGGCCAATATTGACCACATCGGAGATTGCTCCCATGATGCAGAAGTTGCTCTTGTTGGCCACCGCTCCAAAAATGAACGCCAGCGCGAAGCCGCCCCACACGACCACCGAGGCGGGGTTGACTGCGTTATCCATGGCGCGCTCCAGCGGCCGTCGACGCCGGTTGGGCATGGCCTGCGCCGCCCGCCCGGTTGGCTGCGGCAGGTGGGCCGGGCGGGCCGGGTGGAGCAGGCGGTGTCATGACTTCCTGAGATAAAAAACGAACTTGCCGGTCTCGCTGCTGCGCTCCAGCAAGGCGTGGCCGGTCTGCTCGGCGAATGCCGCCATGTCGCTGACCGAGCCCGGATCGGTGGCCACTACGCGCAGTACCTGCCCGGACACCATGTCGCCCATGGCCTTTTTGGTCTTGACGATGGGCAACGGGCAGGCCAGCCCGGAGGCGTCCAGTTCCTTGTTGAAATGCATGGTGTTTCCAGTCCTCGAAGGGGTGTTGCGCGGCGCGTTGTGCCGATCAGCGCGGCAGCCCGCACGATACCCGATCCTGGGTGGTTTGCCGGCGTGGCAGGCACGCGCGGGCCCGTGGCAGGCATGCCGTGGCTGAAGGGCATCGAGCGCGGCAACGATGGTCGCACCTTGTCGCCGCATGACGCCACCAGCAAGAACGCCCGTCGCTTCATCGGGCTCACGCATGTGTCCGGGACGATCCGCAAACCACCGTCTGACCGCGCAGGAAGGCCATGAACTCATCTGTACCCATGAATGGTGGCAGGCCGGTGCAAGTTCGCGGCCTCGTGGGCCGGCTGGATCACACCGCTACGCCCCATGGCATTTCTTGAACTTCTTGCCGCTGCCGCAGGGGCACGGGTCGTTGCGGCCGGCCTCGGGGACCTTGCGCACGGGTTCGACACGCGGGCCCAGGCTGTGCCACAACTGGCGCAGGTCGTAGACCGCCCAGATGGCAGCGGCGTAGTCGTCCATGCGCTGCTGGCTCACACTGGGCAGGCCGCCTTCTTCATACATGGACAACGCGGCGGGTGCGTCGTCGTCCTCGGTCAGGGTGACAATGACACCCAGCGCGTGCTCCAGCATCTGGGCGGTGTCGTGGTCGCGCGGCGGCCGCCATTCGGCGGGCCAGTTCTCCACGCCGAACATGAAACCGAGCGCCCACACCTGCGCAAACCCGGGCAGGTCGGCCATGTCCGGTGCCACGCCTGTTTCTTTCGCCGTTTGCCGCAGGTCCTCGGCTGCTTCCGGCTGGGCCAGTACGGCACCGCGCGTGTCTAGCACTTCAGGCTGGTAGGTGCGCTCGTCTTCCATGGTTTGCACCGGTGCGTCCAGCGCCATTTCCACCTCTACCCGGCGGCGGTGCCAGCGCAGCACGAACTCCATGTGCTCCATGGGATTGAAGGCCTCGCCCAGCAGCACGGGCCAGTACTCGGCGGGCGCAACCGGACGGCGGCAGCACACCAAAGCGGCCAGGAAACCTTCGCAAAACTCCCACTGCGGCGTTTCCGCTTCGTGCGTGCGCAGTGCGTCCAGCTCGAAGTCCTGCGCGTCGAAGTCATCAGGGCCCATCGGGGCCAGGGTGGCGGGCGGGGCGGCGGGTGTGGGTGGCAAAGAACAGCTCCGGGTTGCAGCCGATTATGGCCGTGCACTGCAGCCCGCAGCTCGTAGCCCGCAGCGCGGGCTTCAGGCTGCTGTCAGGATGTGGATCGCGCGGCTGGCTACCATGTCGCGCGTGTTCTTTCCGTAAGCCAGCATGTGCGGCGAAGTGCCATGCGCTGCGAGTGTGGCCATGCTCTCCCATTTCTCGATGACGAAGAACGCGTCGTCACCCAGCCTGGCCTGGAACGCCGGCCCGTCCGGCAGGTCGACCACCGCGCTGTACTCGATGCAGCCGGCCTCGGCCAGCACGGCGGGGACGTTGTCCTTGAATGCCTGCAGGACGGCGGCCCGCTGGCCGGGCTTGGCGGTGATGG
>JANOUM010000398.1:0-3487 GCA_031416855.1 Rhodoferax sp.
CTGGGCCTGCTTTTGACCGCCGCAGGCACCGCGTCGCCTTGGGTGCAGCGCTGGTCGCACCTCGTCACGCCCGGTGCGCCGGTGCTCGACGTGGCCTGTGGCCGGGGGCGTCACCTGCACTGGTTTGCCCGACGCGGGCACCCTGTCACCGGGGTTGATCGTTCGGTGGAGGCGCTGCAATCGCTGGCCAGGCTGGTGAGCGCGGCTTCCGCCGAACTGGTGCAGGCGGATATCGAGCAGGGACCTTGGCCGCTGATGGATGGTGCCAGGCCGCGCCGGTTCGGGGCCGTCATCGTCACCAACTACCTCTGGCGCGGGTTGATGCCGGTGCTGCTGGACAGCCTGGGCCACGACGGCGTGCTGCTTTACGAGACCTTCGCCGACGGAAATGCCTCGGTCGGAAAACCGTCGCGGCCGGACTTTCTGCTGCGCTGCGGCGAGTTGCTCGACGTGTGTCGTGGCTTGCGCGTCGTCGCTTTCGAGGACGGGTTCAGCGACGACCCGGCGCGCTTCGTGCAGCGGATCGCCGCCGTGCGGACCAGCGGCCCGGCCAATGGCGCAAATTCCGGGGCAGCGGTCGAGCCTGCGCGATACCTGATCGGCCCCTGAGCGGCTGGGTAGAATCGACCTATCCCATTCCATTCTTAACTGCGATATGACCCCTCTCACTGGCAGCATCGTGGCTCTGGTCACCCCGATGCACGGCGACGGCAGCGTGGACTACCCCGCGCTGCGCAAACTGATCGACTGGCACATCGCCGAAGGCACCGACTGCATCGGCGTGGTCGGGACCACCGGCGAATCGCCCACGGTCAACGTCCAGGAACACTGCGAGATCATCCGCGTGTCGGTGGCCCAGGCTGCCGCCCGGGTGCCCATCATGGCCGGCTGCGGCGCCAACTCGACGGCAGAAGCCATCGAACTGACCCGCTTCGCCAAGGAGGTGGGGGCCAACTGCCACCTGCAGGTGGTGCCGTACTACAACAAGCCGACACAAGAGGGCCAGTTCCAGCACTTCAAGGCGATCGCCGAGGCGGTCGACCTCCCGATGGTGCTGTACAACGTGCCGGGACGCAGCGTGGCGGACATGGCCCACGACACGGTGCTGCGCCTCGCACAAGTGCCCGGCATCGTCGGCATCAAGGAAGCCACCGGCAACATCGAGCGCGCCCAGTGGCTGATCCGGGACCTGCCGCCCGCATTTGCGGTGTACTCGGGCGACGATCCCACCGCCGTCGCATTGATGCTGTGTGGCGGCAGGGGCAATGTCAGCGTGACGGCCAACATCGCTCCGCGCCTGATGCGCCAGCTGTGTGCGGCCGCCATCGCCGGTGACACCCGCAAGGCAATGGAGATCCAGTTCAAGCTGATGCCAGTGCACAAGCAGCTGTTCGTGCAGGCCAACCCGATTCCCCTTAAATGGGCCATGGAGCGCATGGGGCTGTGCCATGGCACGATGCGCCTTCCGATGACACGCCTGGAGCGTGAATTCGAGCCGGGTGTGGAGAGCGCACTGCGCTCCGCCGGCCTGGTCTGACACCGCAATTTCCGAAGGACTCCGAGTGAAACTTTTCTCCAGATTTGCCGTGCTGGGCCTGACCATGGCCCTGGCGGCGTGTTCGATCCTGGAAACCGACAAGGTCGACTACAAGAGCGCCACCAAGGCTCCGTCCCTGGCCGTGCCGCCCGACCTGACGCAGTTGTCGCGGGACAACCGCTACGCGATTCCCGGTGGCGCCGTGACCGCGTCGGCGTACCAGCTTGGGCAGGGTGCTCCGACGCTGCCGGTGGCGCTGAACAGCCTGTCCGATGTACGGGTCGAGCGCTCCGGCAACCAGCGCTGGCTGGTCGTGAAACGCCCCGCAGAACAACTGTGGGAACCCGTCAGGGATTTCTGGCAGGAGAGCGGCTTCCTGCTGGCGCAGGACCAGAGCAACCTGGGCATCATGGAGACCGATTGGGCCGAGAACCGGGCCAAACTGCCACAGGATTTCATCCGCAACGCCATCGGCAAGCTGTTCGACAGCCTGTACTCGACGTCTGAACGGGACAAATTCCGCACCCGGCTCGAACGCACTGCGGCGGGTGAGACCGAGATCTACATCAGCCATCGCGGCATGGTCGAGGTGTACACCTCCGGCACCGCCAACCCGACCGGCCGCGAATCCTCGACGATCTGGCAGCCGCGCCCCGCCGACCCCGAACTCGAGACCGAGTTCCTGCGCCGCCTGATGGTGCGCCTGGGGGTGTCCCGGGAGCAGGTGAACGCCGTCAAGGCGGCCAGCGCCGACAAGGCGACTTCCCGCGCCTCTACCGTCAACGGCTTGCCAGTAGTCCTGATCGACGAAGGTTTCGACCGCGCCTGGCGGCGGGTTGGCCTGTCGCTGGACCGCACCGGCTTCACTGTAGAGGACCGCGACCGCGCACAAGGCACGTACTTCGTGCGTTATGTCGAGCCCAGTGCCGACAAGTCCGAGCCGGGCCTGCTGTCCAAACTGTTCGGCAGTGGGACCAAGACCAATGCACCGATGAAGTACCGGGTCGTCGTGCGCAGTCAGAACGAGGCGACGGTGGTTTCGGTACTCAATGCCGCCGGTGTGCCGGACGCGTCTGTCACTGCGCAGCGTATCGTCAACGTCATCGTTGAAGACCTGAAGTAGGCTGGCGGTCGCGCACGTGTTGCGGTTCCGCAGCCTGGGCAGCGGCAGCAGCGGCAATGCGACGCTGGTCGAGGCCTCCGCCGGGCCGCATGACGTCTGCCGGCTGCTGGTCGATTGCGGCTTGGGTGTGCGGCAACTCGAACAGCGGCTGGCCCGTTGCGGGCTGTCAATGGCCGACATCGATGCGATCTTCATCACCCACGAACACTCCGACCACATTGGTTGTGCACGTGCTGTCGCGCTGCGCGGGCGCATCCCGGTCTGGATGAGCCCAGGTACCTTCGCCGGCATCGGCAGCCCCGACCTGGGAGGCCTGCTGCGTGAGGCCGCAGACGGTTGCGACATCGACCTCGGTGCAATGCGCCTGATGCCGTTCACCGTGCCCCATGATGCCCGCGAACCGTTGCAGCTGCGCTGTTCTGATGGCAATACCGAACTCGGCATACTGACCGACCTCGGGCATGCCAGCCCGCACGTGCTGCAGAGCCTGGCCAACTGCCATGCCTTGTTGCTGGAGTTCAACCACGATCCCGACCTGCTCGCCGCGTCCTCGTACCACCCGGCGCTCAAGAAGCGCGTGGGAGGGAAGTACGGGCACCTGTCGAACCCGGATGCGGCGCAGATTGCCAGGGCGCTGCTGCACCCCGGCCTGGCCACCATAGCGGCCGCACACCTGAGCCGGCAGAACAATCGCCCGGACCTCGCGCGGGCGGCGCTGGCGCTGGCGATCGACCGCGAGCCGGAATGCATCCCGGTGGCCGATCCGGTTCTGGGAACCGACTGGATCAGTGTCTGATCGGGGACAGGAAATCCAACCACCCGAGCCC
>JANOUM010000399.1:0-3281 GCA_031416855.1 Rhodoferax sp.
CTGAGGCGGGCGACGGCTTCGAAGGCGCGAAGTGCGCTCATGGGCGGTAGACGGCGCATTCGATTGTGGATGAATTTAATTCACTTATAGCTGAATCCTTTGAGCTTGATGCGCGCAAGGACTCCCGCCGACACTGGGGCTACCACCAGGCCTTGGAAGGAAGAATTTCGATGACTGACAACCCGCAAGACACCGTTTCCTGCCTGAAGCAGCGTATTGCCGCGCTGGTCCCGCTCGTAGCCGCGCAGCGCGAAGCCATGGATCGCGAGAGACGGCTTACGCGCCCCGTTTTCCAGGCCATCGCCGAGGCTGGGCTTCTGCGGCTTTGGGGTCCCCGCGCCCTGGGTGGGTGGGAGCTCTCGCCACCGGATTTCATGGCTGTCGTTGAGGCCGCCGCGGCATTGGATGGCTCGATCGGCTGGGTGGTGGGCAACGGTGGCGGCATGGCCCGTGCAGCAGGCTACCTGCCGGAGGCTGTGGCAAGGCCGTGGTTTACCCGCGCCGACGCCCTCGTCGTAGCCACGACCGGAGCGATCGGTGAGGCCGTGCCTGTCGATGGCGGATACAGGGTCAGCGGGCGCTGGCCCTTTGCCAGTGGCATCCACCACGCCAGCCTCGTGGCGCCGGCGTGCCAGCTCGCCGATGGCAGCGGGCAGGGACCGATCCTTCTTTGCTACGTGCCCGTCGAGCACGCTGAGATTATCGACAACTGGAGGGTCTCTGGCCTGCGCGCCAGTGGCAGCTGTGACTACACGCTGAGAAATGTCTTCGTTCCCGTCGAGCATACGCATGACATGGTGCAGCCACCGGCGACCCAACCCGGGCAGCTGTACCGCTGGCCAGCCCGTTCGGCCTTTGCCACAACGGTCGCGGTCGTGCCGCTGGGGATCGCGCGGGCCATGCTGGACACTTTTGTGGGCGAGTTGGCTGCGCGCACCCGCGCGGGCACTACGGCCGCCCTGCGTGACCGCGAGTTGATCCAGTCTGAAGTCGGGCGCGCCGAGGTGCTGCATGCAGCAGCGCGGGCGCTGATGCTCTCGGCAATGAACGAAATGACGGCCGCGATAGATGCGGCCGGGGAGCGGCTTGTCCGGGCCCGTGTGATGTATCGCTCCGCTTGTGCGCATGCCGCCGAGTCTGCGATCCGCGTGGCCGAGATGGTGTCCGCTGCTGCTGGCGCAGCGTCGATCTGGGAAGAACACCCGCTCGAGCGGCAGTTTCGCGACATTCACGCAGCCGCAAAACACATCGCCATGTCACCGAACAACTATGTGCTGTCAGGTCGAATCTGTCTCGGCCTGGATCTTGGCACCCATCGCTTTTAAACTCGGGCCGAACCGGATGCGGGGGTACAGATGCGCAGATGAGGGTTATGAACGGGCGCCGCTGCCCGGGTGCTTTGCATGGATCATGCCGCCAATTGTTCCGTGAACTCGCAATGCATCACAAACCCCGTCAAGTACGGCAAACCGCGAGGGATGCCGTATTCCTTGGCGGTGTGGCGCCCAGACCAGCGTCAGCACCTTCTGGCCAGTACGCGGACCGAAGGCGATGCGGTAGGTACACGCCGCGGCCTGCAGCGGCCTGAGCGTGCGGGCCTCGTCCGAATCGCCGTCGTTGTCGGCCATGTAGGTCGAACCCTCCTCTTCGACTCAGCACCCCCCGACGGGTGAGCAGCTTCATCGTGCGGGTGATGATCTTGTGCAACCACCTGCAGCGCTTCGTCGGTTGGCGCCGCTACTTCGACGAACTCCGGTGCACCATCGGCGCTGCGCCGGTACACGCCGTCCAGCACCAGGCAATGCAGGGGATGACGTCGTCCACGAGGTGCACCGCCGTCTGCGCCATGCGTCGGGCCCCGCAAGAGGGGCGGAACCCGGCTTTCAGTTCCCCTATTGCCAGCGCCCAGGCGTGGTTCAGTCCAACAAGGTTTATCTGCCGCAGGAGGTGCTCTTGGTTTCTACTTGCTTGACCACGCGGCAGATAGAAGCTATTCGTTCGGCGTCACATGAACTCCCCTCACCTAAGGCGGAGTAATATCTCCCAATGCGTGTAGCAACTGGCACCGTCGTATCCGGTAAGGTCATCCTCGATGACTCGGCAATCGCCGATGGAACGGATGTCTACGTCGTCACGAGAGACGTCGACGACACGCCCGCGCTGTCGCCCGAGGAGTTAGCCGAGCTTGAAGCTGGCATCGCGGGGGCCGATCGAGGCGAAATGGTCTCCGGCGAAGAGTTCTTCAAGCACTTGCGACGCCACGGATAGCCGTGGCTCTCGGCATGAAGTCCAACATTCGATTTCTCAGGACTGCTGGGGCAGTTTCTTAAGAGCGGCGGCACCCGAGGGCCAACGGCTGATATCGGCCACGAGCGGTCATTCAGTCGTTCACCTTGGTGGGGTTCAGGCAGTTCTCTTTGCGCGGATTGCGCAAAGTCACCGGCGAATGGAATCTGGTTTGCCTGGCCTGGAAACGTCAGGCGCATGGCCGTGCTTCGTCTAAAAGTTGGATGAGACGGAAAATTCCGAAGGAAAGCTGCCAAAAAGGTAAAAAAACAGGTTTCGATTGCCTATTTCTTTTAAGCAGGTCTAAGGCGGGTCGGATTTTTACCCTCCTGTGTCCGACAGGCTGCTAGAGTTCAGCCATCGTTTGGCACCCACTAACTTTTGCCAAGGGACAAACCATGTCAATTATTCGACGGCTGGTCGCCGCAGCCATTGTTCTCGCCGCGTTCCAGACCAGCCCAAGCGTATTTGCTGAAGAACTGGTCGTTCCGGGCAGCGGCAACCCAGAGTACGTGCTCAAAGTCCTGGCCGAGGCTTTTAACGCCCAGCAGGCGCAGCATCGCGTGCTGGTGCCGACTTCCATAGGAACGGGCGGTGCGTTGCGCGAGGTCGAGGCCGGGGCGACCACCCTGGGGCGTGTTGGCCGCCCGCTCAAGAGCGACGAGCTGGCCCGTGGGTTGGTGTATATCCCGATCGGCCGCGATCCGGTGACTTTTGTGGGGGGTGCCGGTGTCACCGTGAAAGACCTGACGCAAGCGCAGTTGATCGATGCTTACACCGGCCGGGCAACCAACTGGCAGGCCTTCGGCGGCAAGCCCGGCCCGATCCGCGCGATAGGTCGCGAGTCGACCGACACCTCACGACAGGCGATCAACCGGGGCTTCCAGCCGTTCGAGCGCATCGTTTTCGGCGATGCTGTCAAAGTGGTGAGTTTCGACCCGCAAGTGGTCGAACTGCTGGACCGCTTTCCTGGCAGTCTGGGATTTCTGAACCGT
>JANOUM010000400.1:0-7205 GCA_031416855.1 Rhodoferax sp.
CGGCGGCGACACGCTGCAGGTCGTCGACCTCAAGCTGTACATGGTGGTGCGCTGGTTGATATCGGGCACGATGGACCATGTGCCGACGACCGTCTTCGACACCTGCCCGAAGCTCAAGCGCCTGTGCCAGCAGGTGGGCGAACACGCCGGGGTGAAGCAGTGGCTGGAGCGCTTGGCGCGCTAGTTTCACGCTTCATTTCGCATGGCTAGCGCCTCGAACACCACCCGGGTGCGCCGCGCGATGCCGTTGCGGTTGGATCCATCCGCCGGGTGGTTCATTCAGGAGGGGTTTTGATCCGTCGGCGTTCGAGCCACGACCCACTCTGTGAGTCGGACCCGGATCTCCGCGGACACGGGAAGCGCATCGACGCGATGCCGCAAAGTGGCTCCATCCACCAGTCCGTGCGACAGCAGAAACTCGACGAACGGCCAGTCTTTCTCGCGCCCGGCCGCAATTTTGGACGCGGCAAAATCGTGCGGCTCAAGGCAGTAGCCGATCTTCAGGTCGGTATTTGAATTTCATATTGGTTGGTGATCGCTGCAGCGGCTCGGATCAGGTGCTCAAGCTGATGACGTTTCATCGGTCCGCTTCCATGATTTCAGCAATGTGAAGCGTTCGCTGTTTGTCAAGATCCCGGAGAACGGCGAATTTTGGCGTAGCGCATCGGCCCGCTCTGATTGCTCGACCGCAACCGCGAGGCAAGCCTCCACTCCCTGGCTCATGAGGTCTTCCCATCGCTCGAGATAGGGTTGGTACGCTGCATCCGTGAGGGCCCGCCAACGCGCCAGTGTGGCCTTGGCTACGGCAAACTGTGCAGGATCCTGCCGGATCTTGTCCGCCACGAAGCGGTGCAGCATGAGACTGCGTTCGTCAATCTCCTGGTGGGTTCGCGTGGGCGACTCCTCGGTGCGTTGGCGGCATGGTACCGGAACGCATCACAACCAGCGCGCCATCAGCGGCATCAGCAGCGCCGACAACACCACCTGCACACCGAGCGCCAGCCCGGCGTAGGCGCCGGCGTCGGCGTCTTCCTGCATGGCGCGTGCGGCACCGATGCCGTGCGATGCGGTGCCCAGTGCGAAGCCGCGCACCGGCGGCGACATCGGCCCCAGCGCGTCAAACAGGTACTTGCCGCTGACCGCGCCGACCAGGCCGGTCAGCACCGCGAACACGGCCGCCAGCGCGGGGATGCCACCCAGTTGCTCGGCAATGCCCATGGCCACCGGTGCGGTGACCGACTTCGGTGCCAGCGAGCGCAACAGGTCGGCCGGCAGGTCCAGCGCCCAGCCGATCGCCACCGCACTGGCGCTGGCGGCTGCGCCGCCCACCAGCGCCGCCGCCAGGATCGGCCCCGCACGCCGGCGCACTTCCTCGCGGCGCTGCCACAGCGGCCAGGCCAGCGCCACGACTGCCGGACCGAGCAGGAAGTGGATGAACTGCGCGCCGGAGAAGTAGGTCGGGTAGGGTGTGTGGCTCAGCGTGAGCAACAGCGCCAGCGTCACCACCGTCCACAACACCGGATTGGCCCAGGGCGCCTGCCCCAGCCGCAGGTACAGGCCATGCGCGATGACATAGGTTACCAAGGTGGCCGTCAGGCCGAACAGCGGCGTGGTGGAAAGATAGACCCAGAGCTGGACGAAGTCTTGCATGTCAGCGCTGCCTGTGCGCTCGGAGCGGCCTGGCGGGCCAGCATGTGTTGACCGCAGTGATGATCGTTTGCAAGGCGCGCCAGTCGGTCCTTGGCCCACGCCAACCGCGTCCGGTTGCCAGAGCCAAAGCGTGCATCAGGTTCGTGCGCCTCAGGTCTGTGCCGGCGTCACACCGTGGCGCAGCAGGCGGCGCAACACACAGGCGGTCACTGCCAGCCCGATCCAGGTGGACAGCACCAGCGCCACTGCCACCCGCACGCCGTATTGCGACAGGACCGCAATATGCGTCATCACGCCCACGCCAACCGGCACGAACAGCAACGACAGATGGGCCAGCAAAGCATCGGCGCAGGCCCGCACGGTCCTGCGTACCGCCGGCGAGCGCAGTAACACAAGCAGCAGCAAGAGGCCGACCACTGGCCCCGGCAGGCGCAGGTGCAGCAGGCGGGCCAGCGCCTCGCCGGCCGATTGGCACAGCAACAACCAGGCCAAACCGGTCAGCGTCTGCATCGCAGGCGGACCGGTAGAACGCGCAGGGTCTTGGGCCGTGGGAGGCAGGGACATCCCGGTGTACCTGTTGGGGAGGCTGGTGGGCGGAGCAGCCATAATAGCTCTCGACGGTTTGGCGCGATGCTGGCGCGTGTTCCGCGGTGCCAGCGGTGCGTGTCCGTCCCACCCGATGACGCCCAGCAAGCCTCTGCCCCGCCACCGCGCAATCCGGCAATGCCTTGCCCGCCTCCTCGTCGCCGCGCTGGGTGTCGGCCTGTCGTTCGCCGTGCAGGCCATGCGGGTCGAGGTGCATGGCAACATGGTGTTTGCGACCGGACCGGTCGAGGATGACAGCGCCAAGTTCCAGCAGGCGTTGGACACGCCGGGTGTCGAGACCGTCGTGTTCGTCAATTCACCCGGGGGCGACCTGTGGACCGGATTGCGTGTGGGGCGCATGATCGAGGCCAAGGGGGTGAAGACGGTTATTGCCGGTTTCTGCGTGTCGGCCTGCTCGATCATGTTCATGGGGGGCCGTCAGCGCAGTTTTTCGGACGCGTTTCGACCAGCGCAAACCTTTATCGGCATCCACGGGGCCCACAACCGGGATTCCAAAGGCATTGACCCGAGAGCGCAGCCGCAAATATTCGCGTTCTACAAGCAGAGCATGGGTGCACGGTTTCATGCCGAACTCATGAACCGGGCGCTATACGACATGGAAGATGCCGGCGCGTTGCTACGTGTCTATGACAGCCAGCGAACGCCCAAGCCCGTGACCCACCATTGCCGCTCGGCCCAGACGCTGCGGCAGCATTGCACCGATTTCAAGGAGCAGGACGCGTTGAGCCTGGGCATCGTGACTGTCGCGGCGCATACCGTTCTGGAACTGCCTTCGAGCTTCCGGCAACAGGCCTCGATCTTGGGGCGTGGACTGACCCAGGCCTTCGCCGACCCGGTGGCCTATGCCAGGGAACTCGCCGAGCGGCAGTGCACCACGGACGCATGTCGCAAGTTGCTGGCTGACTTCCCGGCAGTCAAGGAGCACAAGGCGCTTGCCTTGCCGACTGCCGGAACAGGGCTGGCGTTTTCCGGCAACCGCGACACCGCAGCCAATGCCTTCGTGGGTGCCGTGTATGTCTGCAACCATGGCAAGGACCGACCGGCACGCCTGTGCGAGACGCACAACGTCAATGGTTTTGACGTGCGTGAGCTGTATGCCATCGGAATGGCGACCCATGTTGACGGCCTGGCAAAACTCGTGCCGCCTTCTGAGAGGTTTTATGCCAATGAAGAGTACGGCGGCGGCATGACAAGTGCCAGTGGCTTGCGCACCCAGAAGTTCGTTGACATCACCCCGCAAAAACTCGATGGCGTCAAGAACTGGAGTACCCAGGAACTGGCTTCCGCTCTCAAGGGTATGCAGCCGCCCGTGCTGGTGGATGTCTGGGCGGGGGTCAACGACGCAATTCCGGGCGCCGTCACGCTGCTTCATGGCGGGCTTGCGTTCGAGGACAGCGCCGAGGACAGCGCGTATGAGGCGCGTTTCGCGGGGCTCCTGCAACTGCTCAGCCCGGACGCGGCGCGGCCGGTGGTCTTCTATTGCCAGGGCCGCAACTGCTGGCTTGCAGTGAATGCGGCGCTGCGCGCACGCAAGCTGGGCTATGCACAGGCTGGGTGGTACCGCGGCGGCATGGAAAGCTGGAAGGCCGCGAACCTTCCCCTGGCGATGGTCGTGGTGCGTGCCGTGGCCCGTTGAGGGCGTACATTGGAGGTGTGGGTCCGGTTTCAGGGCCGCAGCAGTTGCACCGTTCCGTCTCCCGGCCGTCCCTGCATGGTGGCCGCCTGGCTGCCTGCGAAGCGCAGCGCCAGGGCACGGTGCCAGTGCGCCAGCGACCCGGCGGGTGCACCATGGTCCTGCAGCGTGCAACTGATCACCAGTTGCCCATCGCCATGACGCAGGAACTCGACCGTCCGGGTCTGCGAGGGCCAATCGATCACCGAGCCGGTGGATATCTCCCAGAAGCCGCCGCCCGGGCCGGGGTGGGGCCGTATCTCGTGCAGGTGGCGGTGGCCCACGAGCCACGCTACGACGCTGGGGTGGCGGTGCAGCAGCGCGGTCAGTGCCGCCGCGTGCTGGCGCTGCGGGTTCGCACCGCGGGTGTTGGTGAGCGACACCGAACCATGGTGGCTGGCCAATACCGAGATGCGCCCCGGCTGGCGGTCAACCTCGGACAATTGCTGCTCCAGCCACTCCAGCTGTACCGTGCCGACACTGCCCTCGAAGTCGCCCTGCGGATGGTTCGTGTCCAGTAACAGGATGCGGGCGTGCCCGGTGTCGATCACGGCATCGCTCAGGCCGTCTTGCACATGGCGCGTGCCGTAACCCGCGGCACCACGCGCCACGTGGGCGGCGATCCATTCCTGTTTGCTGACCGCGCGCCGGCTGGCGCGTGGATTGACCCGGCGCGTGCCGCCGCACGAGAAGGCCGCGGGATCGTCGACGAAACGCGCCAGCGGGTCGGCCGGGTCGAAACCTTCGGGGCGCCACAGCAGCTTGTCGGCGCCGGTGGCAATGCGTTCGATGCCTTGGTCTGGCAGTGCCGTGCCCTGGCGCATCAGGTCGTGGTTGCCCGGCACGCTGGCCCACGGCATGGCCAGCCCCTGGCAGTCCAGTTCGGCGCTGGCGCGCTCCAGAAAGTCGGGGATGGCTGGGTAGCCCTGGCGTTTCCACGAGTCGTCCACTGCTGCATCCGGGCACCAGTAGGGCCAGGGGGTCGCGCCGGTCCAGCCGGCGGCATCCTGCACGCTGCCCCAGGCCGGCAGCTGGGCCCGCCCGCCGGCCACGATGGCCAAGAAGGCCTGCAACTCGTTGTGTTGCGCGTTGTCGATGTTGTCGCCCAGGCTCAGGGCCAGGTCGTAGGGGCGCCGGCTGTGGGGGCCGCGCGGGTCGCGGCGGGCCTTGTCCACATGCGCGGCCAGTGCCCAGTGTGTCAGCGCGTCGTAGGGGCGGTGCATCGGCAGCAGCGGTTGCCACTGGGGCTCGCCGCGCAGCAGCTCGACCCATTCGCAGCGCGCCGGCGACGCGGCGTCGAGCACCTGCACGTCGCTCATCAGCCACACGGCCAGCAGGCATTCCGCGCTGTCGATCGGAGCGGTTCCACCGAGGTCCGTGCGCAAGAGGTGCGTCACCGCTGAAGTATCCTTGCGCCCCTAGCCATCGCCAAAACCTGCATGTCCTCCTCCTCCACTTCCTACCTGATCGGTGTCGACACCGGCGGCACCTACACCGACGCCGCCGTCATCGAGGCGCATGGCCACCGGGTGGTGGCGCGGGCCAAGGCCATCACCACCAAGGGGGACCTCGCCATTGGTGTCACCGAGGCTATCACACGGGCCGTGGCGCAACTGCCGCAGGGCTTGCACGCGCGGGACATCCAGCTGGTGTCGGTCTCCACCACGCTGGCCACCAACGCGGTGGTGGAGGGGCATGGCAGCTCGGTGGGTGTGGTGCTGATTGGATTTGACGCGCAGATGGTCGAGCGCACCGGCATCGCCCGAGCCTTTCCGGGGCTGCCGGTCGAGGTCATCGCCGGCGGGCATGACCACAACGGCGACGCGCCGGTGCCGCTGGATCTGGCCGCCCTGGACGTGGCGCTGGAACGCATGGCGCCCAGGGTGGACGCGTTCGCCGTGGCGTCGACTTTCGCAGTGCGCAATGCCGCGCACGAACACGCGGCGCGCGACGCGATCGTGGCGCGCACCGGCAAGCCGGTGACGCTGTCTACCGAGTTGTCGTCCAACCTCGACGCGCCGCGCCGCGCGCTGACGGCTGCGCTCAACGCGCGCCTGATTGCCCGCGTGACGATGCTGATCGAGGCCGTGAACCGCTCTATGCTGCAGCTCGACATCCACTGCCCGCTGATGATCGTCAAGGGCGACGGCACGCTGGCGCTGGCCGAGAGCGTGGCCACGCGCCCGATCGAGACCGTGTTGTCCGGCCCGGCAGCCAGCCTGGTGGGGGCGCAATGGTTGTCGGGCCTGCAGAGTTTCATCATGTCCGACATGGGCGGCACCACCACCGACCTGGGCATCCTGCTGGACGGCCGCCCGAAGGTCACCGAGCAGGGCGCCGAGGTGGGGGGCTGGCGCACCATGGTGCGGGCGATCGACGTGCGCACCGTGGGGCTGGGAGGCGACAGCGAGATCCATCTGGGGCCCAACGGCAAACTCACGGTCGGGCCGCAGCGCATCGTACCGGTGTCGCTGATCGGCTCCTTGTACCCCGAAGTGGTGGCCATGCTCGAAGCCGATCTGGCGGATGTGGATGGCGGCGGCTCGATGCATGGTCGTTTCGTGTTGCTGCCCTTCGGCGCACGCGCCGGCGCGACGTCCATGGAGCTTACGGCGCGCGAGCGCGAGGTGCTGCAACTGGTCACCGAGCGACCGCAGCCGATGCGCCGCCTGGCCGCCTCGCTGAGCGCTCAGCGTGCAATTGCTTCGCTCAAGCGCCGCGGCCTGCTGCAGGTGGGCGGGTTCACGCCCTCGGACGCGGCCCACGTGCTGGGCCTGCAGGACAACTGGTCGGCGCCCGCCGCGCGGCTGGCCGCGCAGCTTGGCTGCCGCCTGCGCGAGATGAAGTTCCCCACGCCCGAGCGCACCGAGCAGTACGCCCGCGACGTCTGGAGCGAGACCGTGCGCCTGAGCGCGCGCACCATCCTGGACACCGCGTTTGGCGAACACCTGCGCGAGGACAAGCTGCTCCATGCGGTGTGTGCAGGCGATGGCACGCTTGGCCTGGCGCGCATCACCATCACGCCGTCGCTCCCGGTGGTGGCGGTGGGCGGCCCGGTGCGGGTGTATTACGGCGAGGTCGGCCGCCGGCTCGGTTGCGAGGTGGTGTTCCCCGAACACTGCGACGTGGCCAATGCGGTGGGTGCGGCCACCGGCGTGGTGGCGCAGACGGTAACGGTGCGGGTGGATGGCGACGGCAGCGGGTTGTTCATGCTGCATTCGACGCTTGGCACGCGGCAGTTCACCGACCCGGCCGCGGCGATCGAGGCGGCCACGGT
>JANOUM010000401.1:0-1857 GCA_031416855.1 Rhodoferax sp.
GTGTGTGTCTGGCCGCGCTTCGCAGCGTTCGCCCGGCGCCAGGCACCCGCGGACATCGCGGTGGCGGCAGTGGCCAATTTCCCCGATGGCAGCGCCGACATTGCGCGCGCGGTGCGCGATACCCGGGAGATCGTGCGCGCCAGTGCGCATGAGGTCGACCTGGTCCTGCCCTACAGGTACCTGATGGCCGGCGACGAAGCCGCGGTGCGCGCCTTGTTGCGGGCCGTGCGCGCCGCCTGCCCGGGCCTGACGCTCAAGGTGATCCTGGAAACCGGTGTGTTGCAGACCGAAACGCTGATTCGCCGCGCTTCTGAACTCGCTATCGAAGCAGGCGCTGACTTCCTGAAGACCAGCACCGGCAAGACGCCCGTGAGCGCCACGCTGGATGCGGCCCGGACCATGCTGCAGGCCATTGCGGCGGACCCTGCGGCCGCGTCGCGCGTCGGGTTCAAGGCCTCGGGTGGCATCCGTACCGTACCTGAAGCCGCCACTTACTTCTCTTTGGTGGCAGAAATACTGGGGTCGCAGGCCTTGACCCCGGCGCGCTTGCGGATTGGCGCCAGCAGCCTGCTGGGCGATATCGAAGCCGTGTTGGGCGGTGGCGGCGCGGCACCGCAGGCGGCGCCCGGCCAGTATTGAAGCCCGCCATGCTGGCCCAGGAAATCATCCGGTGCAAGCGCGACGGCCACGCACTCGGCGTGGCGCAGATCGAGGCCTTCGTGCGCGGCCTGGTTGATGCGAGCTGGAGCGACGCCCAGTGCGCCGCGATGGCGATGGCGATCTTCCTGCAGGGCTTCACCACTGTGGAAACCGTGGCCCTGACGCGCGCGATGACGGATTCGGGCGAGGTGATGGACTGGGCCGGCGCCGACCTCGGCGGCCCGGTGCTGGACAAACATTCCACCGGTGGTGTGGGCGACAAGGTCAGCCTGGTGCTGGCCCCGATCGTCGCCGCCTGCGGCGGCTTCGTGCCGATGATTTCCGGGCGCGGCCTGGGCCACACCGGCGGCACGCTGGACAAGATGGACAGCATTCCCGGCTACCAGAGCGCACCGGACACTGACCGCCTGCGCACCACCTTGCGCAGCGCCGGCTGCGCCATCATCGGCCAGACCGCGGCGCTGGCACCGGCCGACCGGCGCCTGTACGCGATCCGCGATGTCACGGCAACGGTGGAATCCATCCCGCTGATCACGGCCAGCATCCTGTCCAAGAAGCTGGCCGCCGGGCTGCAGGGGCTGGTGCTCGACGTGAAGGTCGGCAACGGCGCGTTCGCCGAGACCCCCGAAATGGCGCGGGCTCTGGCGCAGTCCCTGGTGGCGGTGGCCAATGGCGCCGGTCTGCCCACACACGCGTTGCTGACCGACATGAACCAGGTGCTGGGCCACAGCTGCGGCAATGCACTCGAAGTGCTGGAGGCACTCGACTTCCTGACCGGCACGCGCCGTGAGCCACGCCTGCTGGAGGTCACCCGGGCCCTGGCAGCGGAGATGCTGGTCCTCGGCAAGCTGGCGTCCGACCCGGCGCAGGCGCTGGTGCGGGTGGACCGGTCGCTGGACGACGGCACGGCCCTGGAACGGTTTGCCCGCATGGTGGCGGCCCTGGGCGGGCCGGCGGATTTGGTGGAACGTGGCGCGCACTACCTGCCGCCGGCACCGGTGCTGCGTGCCGTGGTCGCGCAGCGAAGCGGGTGGGTTCAGGGTATCGCCACGCGTGACATCGGCCTGCTGGTGATCGAGCTTGGCGGTGGCAGGCGTGTCGCCGCAGACGCCATCGACCACCGCGTGGGGTTCACCGATGTCGTCGCACTGGGGCAGCATGTGGAGGCCGGGGACCTGCTTGCGACCGTCCATGCCG
>JANOUM010000402.1:0-3009 GCA_031416855.1 Rhodoferax sp.
GCGCAGCGGATATAGCCAGATGTCCTTGATCGGGATGATTGGGTGGTGGCTACGCCAGCCCCTGCAGTCCTGCCTCCCAGTCCTTGAGCTGTCGACGCAGCCCGGCGAAGATGGCGTGAGCCGTGCTCTGCGGATAGCCCGACGGCAACTGCGCCTGGACCGCCGTGATGGCTGGCTCCGCCCTCGCGGCCAGGGCCTGCATCGCCTCCCAGACGCCTTCAGCACCACTTCGTTGGGCCATGGCGTGCCAGTGTCGCGTCTGGATGCGCGTCAGCTCGTAGTGGACGTTCTTCGAGCGCACCGCCATCGCAAGCTTGGCCTCTTGCCAAGCCACTTGATTAGGGCCGCGGCCGATGACCGGCCAGACCGAGATGACGTCATACAGCGGCGTCATCCGGTAGCTGCCGCCGGGCAGCACGAAGATGGAGAAGTTCTTGGCGTGGCCATCGGTGGCCGCGAGCAGCCAGAAGGCCAGCTGAGCGCACAGGAAGTGGCGGATGTCGGCGGCAGCAGTCCGGCTGCCTCGAAGCACTCGCAAGCACCCAGCCATGCCAGGGCCGCCTTGGGATTCGTACTTGTCGTGGGAGGACACACCCAACGCTTGGCAAAAGTCCTCCTGCGGGATACGTGCTATCCAGCGATTCTTTTGATCGACCCATTGCCGGTCGAAGCGCTCGACCACCAGCACCGTTTCATCGCCGAAAGTGGCGATGTCGGTGCGAGCCACCGGCAGCCCGAGTTCGCGCAGCAGTTGCGCGCACAGCCATTCGTTGTAGACCGAATGCGTCAAGTCCAGCCGGCGGCCGCCGACCAGCCCGAGGGGCAGCTTGAGGATGTGCGTCGTGGGCGTGGCGCCGAGTGGCCGGCACCATTGCCTGCCCACGCGCAGCAGGGCGGTCTTTTCCTGCGCTCCAGCAATCGAGATGCGAAGGTCATCGGGGTCCTGGTCCGCACCCGGCGCCGGGTCGGCAGCAACTCTGCGCAGGTGCTTGGCGATAGCCTGGTCGTCCATCGGCTCGTAGCGCACCTGGTCGAAACCAGTGGGCGGCTGCTCGGGCGGCAACAGTTGCACGGCACCGATGCAGTCACGGCCGATGGCCTGCAGCAGATCGAATGCGTCCGTCGATCCGACCCGGAAGCGGGCACTCACGCGGCGCCGGATGCGCTCGTCGTCGGGCAGCAGGTTGTCGAAGAAATTGGCCACCACCTGCCCAGCTACGGTCCGGTCGGGCGTGATGGGCAGCGACAACGACAGCGGCCGCACCCGCGCAGACTCCAGCCAGGACGGCTCGTAGACGAAGCGATGGCCGCCCGTGCGGATGTGCTGCCATGCGCCCACGCGCTCGCCGTTCATCCAGACCCAGAGTTCGCGCGAGTCAGCCATGGCAGGCTCCGGCTTCGAGCACGAAGCCGAGGACAGGCCCGCGCCAGGAATGTCCTCTGGACAGGTCCATTCCTGCCGCCTGTGCTGTCCCTGCAATCAATTGAGCCTCACCACTGTCCGCGCGGCTCATCGTCGCGCTTGCTGTCGGCTTCGGTGGCGGATTTCAATGTTGCCGGCTTGGAGCCCGTGGTCAGCGTTGCAGTGCCGGTCGACTTGGTCTGCGCATGCGCCTCCCGGTTGATGCTTGGCCGAGCCGCACTGCTGTGGGCGCTGGTGTCGCGGACCACCATCTGGGCGCCTAGTATGGCCAGCACCTGTAACAGCTGCTCCACGCTCACCGCACCGGGGTCGCGCTCAATGTCAGCAATGCGTGACTGCACGACGCCCAAGCGCTGGGCGAGCTCCGCCTGAGTCATCTTGCGCGACTTGCGCAGAGACTTCAGCAACTGCTGCAACTGGCCGGAGAGCTGGAAGGGATAGTCCAAGACGGTTATCGGCTGTAGATGATTTGTGAATCATATCGTCTTAAAACGATTTAAAGCATAAATCGCCTTTAAACGATAAGTTGTAAAAATCGTTCCTGGCCGATATCTGATGGGCTGGTGCTGCAACATGACGAGCTAGGGCGGGATCCACACTCGCGCCTCGCGAGGCCGTGACGACGGCCTGGGTTGGCTGACGTCGCAAGCCTGCGAACATCCAAGAGCGGATTGCTATGGGTCGCGCCAGGGTGCATCCGGACCAGAGTCAAACAGCGATTGAGAACTGGTCGCCGGCACCGCTCGCAGCGCCACAAAAGTTTCAAGTTCAAGCTCGGATGTCCGGTGACTACACTTCAGAAGGTTTCTGAATCGCGGGACAAATCTGCTCCAAAAGCCTTTCGTACTTTTGCGCTCAGATGTGCGCAGATGTGCGCTAACATTTTGATTCGTGGTCTTTTTGGACCGAAAAATTGAACGTGAAAGGGGCGAAATGCCCTTCGGGACGTAGAGGCCGGAGGTTCGAATCCTCTCACCCCGACCAGCAGAAAAGCCCTGAGGTGTTGCCCCCTCGGGCTGCGGTTTCGGCAGCTTCCGATTGCCATGCATGGCGCGAAGCGATGGCGATGGCCAGGTATGCCGCGCTCACCCGTCAGCGCTGTAAGCAAAGGTCTGCTGGCCTGGATTCAGCTTATTCGGCGTTTACACCCTGCAGGGGATCGGCGATGATCAATCGGATATGCGCAAACCGCACTGACACCCATGGCCGCTGAAGCAGTCGCAGATCCCTTGCCGTCGTCGCTCTCGGGCGTTGCCCGGGTGCTGGTCAATGCGGGCAAGCTCAGCACCAAAACTGCTGAAGATCTGCTGAAGAGCGCGCGCGAGCGCAAGAGCAGTTTCGTCACTGCGCTCGTCAGCGCGGGCTTGATCAAGCCCGACGACCTGGCCCACACGCTTTCAACGGCCCTTGCACTTCCCCTGGTGGACTTGAACGCCGTCGACCTGCAGAAACTGCCACGCAACCTGGTGGACCCCAAGATCGCCAACCAGTACCAGTTGATGGTCCTCGGCAAGCGCGGCAATCGACTCTTCATCGGTGCCGCCGACCCGACGGACCAGGAGGCAGTGGAACGCATCAAGTTCGCC
>JANOUM010000403.1:0-2161 GCA_031416855.1 Rhodoferax sp.
ACAGACAGGAACGTGTTTCATGACCAGACAATACTTCGGCACAGACGGCATTCGCGGCACTGTCGGGCAATCGCCGATCACGCCGGATTTCGTGCTGCGCCTGGCGCATGCCGTCGGCCGCGTGCTCAAGCGTTCGGAGTCACGCCCCACAGTGCTGATCGGCAAGGACACCCGGATCTCCGGCTACATGCTGGAAAGCGCGCTGGAAAGCGGCTTCAACTCGGCCGGGGTCGATGTGGTACTGCTCGGGCCTTTGCCCACGCCGGGTGTCGCCTACCTGACGCGCGCGCAGCGGGCGTCGCTCGGGGTGGTCATCAGCGCCAGCCATAACCCGTTTCCCGACAACGGCATCAAGTTCTTCAGCGCGCTCGGCGCCAAGTTGCCGGACGCCTGGGAGATCGCGGTAGAGGCGGCACTGGCCGAGGAGCCGATGTGGGCCGATTCGGCCAGTCTGGGCAAGACGCGCCGCCTGGAAGACGCCGCGGGCCGCTATATCGAGTTTTGCAAGAGCACTTTCGCCAACGACCTCACGCTCAAGGGGATCAAGATCGTCGTCGACGGCGCGCATGGCGCTGCCTACCACATCGCTCCCAAGGTGTTCCATGAATTGGGCGCCGAAGTGGTGGCCATTGGCTGCGCGCCCGATGGTCTGAACATCAACCACGAAGTTGGCGCGACCCATCCGCAGGCCCTGGTCGAGGCGGTGCTGGCCCACAAGGCGCACTACGGTGTGGCCCTGGATGGTGATGCCGACCGGCTGCAGCTGGTGGACGCGCTGGGGCGCCTGTACAACGGCGATGAGTTGCTCTACCTGATGGTGGACGATCGCCTGGGCCGTGACGAGCATGTGCCCGGCGTGGTCGGCACGCTGATGACCAACATGGCAGTCGAAGTGGCGCTGAAGGCGCGGGGCGTGCATTTTGTGCGCGCCAAGGTCGGCGACCGCTACGTGCTCGAGGAGTTGGAAAAGCATCGGTGGATACTGGGCGGTGAAGGTTCCGGACATCTGTTGGCGCTGGACAAACACACCACCGGCGACGGCCTTATATCCGCCCTGCAGGTGTTGCAGGCCTGTGTGCGCAGCGGCAAGACCATGGCCCAACTGCTGGCCGACCTGGTGCTCTACCCCCAGACGCTGATCAATGTGCGCCTGCGTGCGGGCCAGGACTGGAAGGCCAACACCCGGCTGGCCTCCGAAACCGAACTGGTGCAGGCGGAACTGGGCGACACCGGGCGGGTGCTGATTCGCCCCAGCGGAACAGAGCCACTGGTGCGCGTGATGGTCGAAGCGCGTGACGCGCGCCAGGCCCAGGCCTGTGCCGAACGGCTGGCCGCCACGCTCGCCGATTAACCCGACCTACAAGATGCGAGCCAGCATATGACGCAAGTGACCGTTGTCCGCGCCGATTACGGCCATCCCGCCCACGCGCGCGCGCTTGTGGACCTGCTCGATGCCTATGCCCGTGACCCGGCTGGCGGCGGGCATGGGCTGGGGGACTTTGCCCGCGTCAACCTGGTGCCGTGCCTCGCGGCGCGGCCACAGGCGTTCAGTGTGCTGGCATTCGACGGTGACACGCCTGTTGGCCTGGTCAACTGCCTGGAGGGCTTTTCGACCTTCGCCTGCCGGCCACTTGTCAACGTGCACGATGTGGCGGTGCTGGCCAGCCACCGTGGCCGGGGGGTGGCCGAGCGCATGCTGCAACTGGTGGAGGGCATCGCCCGGGACCGCCACGCCTGCAAGCTCACCCTGGAGGTGCTCTCGGGCAATGGCAGTGCCACCCGGTTGTACGAACGGCTCGGCTTCGGCGCGTTCCAGCTGGATCCCGCCATGGGGCAGGCCCGGTTTCTTCAGAAGTGGCTGGAGTGACGCTGTCCATACCAAGGTCCTGCCTGGTTCGATGCGAGAACACCACGTGACGCCCGTATCCCTCAAGCTCCTGTCCTCGATGGCGACCCGCGAGGTGTTGGCGGAGCTGGCCGCGCAGTACCAGCGCGAGTCGGGTTGTGCCGTCGTGCTTGAAAGCGCCGGCGGCGTCGATGTGGCGAGGAGGGTGCTGGCTGGCGAGGCGGCAGATGTGGTCGTGTTGGCGGCCACGGCGATCGACGAGCTGGTGGCCGCTGGCCGTCTGGTCGCTGCCAGCCGCACCGACCTCGTCCGATC
>JANOUM010000404.1:0-6489 GCA_031416855.1 Rhodoferax sp.
CATCCCAGGCCGGCACCGGCTCAACAACCGACAGGAAACTCCATGAACACACATTTCCATCTGAAGGCCTCGCTCGTGGTGGCCGCCATGCTGGCGTTCTCCGCCGCCCAGGCACAGAACCTTCCCAAGGCAGACTACAAAGCCGGCAAGACGCGCATCAGCGCTGACTACAAGGCCGGCAAGGCCACCTGCGGCGCCCTGAAGGCCAACGCCAAGGACGTGTGCATGCAGGAGGCCAAGGCCAAGGAGAAAATCGCGCTGGCCGAGCTGGAATATGCCTACACCGCCAAGCCTGCCGACATGACCAAGGTCGCCGAAACCAAGGCCAAGTCAGCCTACGCAGTGGCCAAGGAAAAGTGCGACGACCAGGCCGGCAACGCCAAGGACGTGTGCGTCAAGGAAGCCAAGGCCATCGAGGTGAAGGCGCTGGCGGACGCGAAGATGAGCAAGCAGGTCGGCGAAGCGAGGAAGGACGCAACTGCGGACAAGCGCGATGCCGACTACAAGGTTGCGATAGAGAAGTGTGATGCCCTGTCAGGTGATGCCAAGACCAACTGCGTGAAGTCGGCCAAGACCACCTTCGGCAAGAGCTGAGGCCCGGCGCGGCTGCGCCAACAACCGGCATGATGATCCGAGCGCGCCGCAGGCCGGCCATGCGATCTTGCAAGGGCCATCTCCGTGAACCATGACAGCGCCACCGCTCCACCCGCGGTGGCGCTGTCCGTTTGGACCCTCATCAAGCGCGTGGCGCAGTCCTGGCTTGACGACTACGCCATGAGCATGGGCGCGGCGCTGGCCTACTACACCATGTTCTCGCTGGCGCCGCTGCTGCTGATCGTGGTGTCCGTGGCCGGACTCTTCTTCGGCGAGGATGCGGCGCGCGGCCAGATCGTCACCGAGTTGCGCTCGGTGATGGGTGATGCCGGTGCCAGCGGGATCCAGGACCTGCTGGCCAGTGTGCGGCAACCGGGCCAGGGCCTGGCCGCCACCGCCATCGGTATCGTCCTGCTGCTGGTCGGCGCCACCACCGTGTTTGGCGAATTGCAGGATTCGCTGGACCGGATCTGGCACGTTCCAGAACGCAACCACATCAACGGCTGGCTGCTCCTGTTGCGCACCCGGGTATTGTCCTTCGGCATGATCCTGGCGATCGGCTTCCTGCTGATCGTCTCGTTGGTCGCCAGCACCGCGCTGGAGGCCATGGGCGAACGCTGGAACCTGATGCTGGGCGGCTGGTACCCGCTGGCAGTCGCCAGCAATGCGGTGATCGCCTTCGTGTCGATAGCCGCCATGTTCGCGCTGATCTACAAGGTGATGCCGCAGGTGCGGGTGCTGTGGCGCGATGTCTGGATCGGCGCCCTCTTCACGGCCTTGCTGTTCACCCTGGGCAAGGCGTTGATCAGCCTGTACATCGGCCGCAGCGGCATCACCACGGTGTTCGGCGCTGCGGGATCTCTGGTGGTGGTGTTGTTGTGGGTGTACTACTCGGCCCAGATCTTCCTGATCGGCGCCGAGTTCACCTGGGTCTATGCAAACACCTTCGGCTCGCGCGCGCCACCTGCGCCGCACCGGCACGGCACGACGACATCGGCAGCTGCCGCACGACGTGCTCGGGAACTGGCGCGCCCTACTTCTTGATGCTCATCTCGTTGGCCACGCGGCTTACGCCTGCGATGCCGCCGGCGACCAGCGTGGCGCGGTCCATCTGGCTCTGGCTGTCGACAAAACCGCTGAGCTGCACCTCGCCCTTGCGCGTGACCACACCGATGTCCGAACTCTTGACCTTCTCGTCGGCCAACAGCGCCGCCCTGACCTGGGCCGTGACAATACCGTCATCGACCTTGTTGCCGATCGTGGTGGCGGAGCCCTTGAGCGCGACCTTGTTGTCCACGCCGCTCACGCCTTCGATTGCACGCACCAGCGTCACCGCACGGTCGATCTGCGCCTGGTTGTCCACAAAACCGCTCAACTGGACCTCGCCTTTGCGGGTTTCGGTCTTGATGTCGAAGCTTTTCACATCCGGGTCGCTCAGCAACACGGACTTGACCTTGGTGGTCAATACGCTGTCGTCGATCGCGGTGCCCACCGAGGTGCTCGGCGCTGGCGTGGTTGTAACGTCGGCCGGCTTGGTGCAGCCCGCAACGGACAGGGCCAGAACGGCGGCGCCGATGCTGGACAAGAACAAGTGCTGGTGTTGGTACGGCATGGTGCCCATCCTTCGTGAACAGATTGAGGAACAGGCCCTAGCT
Source organism: Rhodoferax sp. (assembly GCA_031416855.1). GTDB lineage: Bacteria > Pseudomonadota > Gammaproteobacteria > Burkholderiales > Burkholderiaceae_C > CAISIP01. The sequence goes on from JANOUM010000404.1 coordinate 2,250, forward strand.
TGGCCCGGTTCGCCGGCGTTCTCTGTGTGCCACCGCACATACCGCACCGAACCATTCGCATAGCCTTCGATCACCATGGCATCCCCCACCGATCTGCCCGCCGCGATTGCCCAGCCGCAGCCCAGAGAACTGGTCCTGTCCGGCCGCTGGACTGCCAGTTCGGTCGGGGCTCTGGACGGCCCGCTGAATGCCATCCGGGTCGATGGCGGTGCCCGCGTGGCGCTTGACGCCACGCGCATCGAAGCTCTCGACACCGCCGGTGCATGGCTATTGCAGGCGCTGGTGCTGCGCTTGCGCGCGGACGGCGCCGTGGTGGCCGTGGACGGCCTGCGCGCCGGCTTTGTGCGGCTGCTGGACGCCGTGGCCCAGCAGGCCGGGGCAGCGGCCGAGGTGCGGCCACCGCCGGCCGAGGTGCGCTTCGTGGCGCTCGAACGCATCGGCCGCCCGGTGCTTGCCGCCTGCGAACAAGCCACCGCTCTGCTCGCGTTTGTGGGAGAGACCGCGCTGGTCCTGGCTTCGAGTCTGGCGCACCCGAAACGGCTGCGCTGGCGACCAATCCTGTTCAACATCCGCAGCGCCGGCTTTGACGCATTGCCGATCGTTGGCCTGTTGTCGTTCCTGCTCGGCGTGGTCGTGTCCTACCAGGCGGCCGACCAGTTGCGACGCTACGGCGCCAACATCTTTGTGGCTGATCTGGTCGGTCTGTCGATGCTGCGCGAATTCGCACCGCTGATGACCGCGATCATCGTCGCCGGACGTTCCGGCTCCGCCTATGCGGCGCAGATTGGCACCATGGCCGTGACCGAGGAGATCGATGCCATGCGCACCATCGGCATCGCGCCGCTGGAGTTGCTGGTCCTGCCCAAGGTGATCGCGCTGGTGATCGCCCTGCCCCTGCTCACGGTGTTTGCCGACCTGCTGGGCGTATTCGGCGGCATGGTCATGGCTCGGGCCCAGCTCGGGGTGTCGTACAACGAATTCCTGGACCGCTTTTCAAAGGCGATCAGTGTCACCTCCTACCTGATCGGCATCGGCAAGGCGCCGGTCTTCGCCGCCATCATTGCCGTCGTCGGCTGCTTCCAGGGCATGCGCACCCATGGCGGCCCCGACAGCGTCGGCCGCCAGACTACCCGCGCCGTGGTACAGGGCATCTTCCTGGTGATCGTGGCCGACGCCCTGTTTTCCGTGGCGTTCAGCCTGCTGGATCTGTGACATGCGCCGCAGGCCTGCAACCTCCCTGTCCGATGCGCCCAGTGCGGGTGCCGGTTCACGGCAGCCGCCTGTATCCGGACCGCGGCTTGCTTGTGTGGTGGTGCCGCGCTGCGAACCCGCAGGGAGCCACCGCCATGCCTGACAGCGCAAACATGGTGCCGGTCATCGAGGTCCGCAAGCTCGCCACCCGGTTCGGCGACCATGTGGTGCACTCCGACATCACCCTGGATGTGCGCCGTGGCGAGGTGTTCGCGGTGATCGGCGGCAGCGGCTCGGGCAAGTCGACGCTGCTGCGCGAGCTGATTCTGCTGCAGCGGCCCAGCGCCGGCTCGATCCGCGTGCTGGGTGCCGACCTGCTCGGGCTCGACGACGACGCTGCGCTGGCACTGCGCCAGCGCTGGGGTGTCATGTTCCAGCACGGTGGCCTGTTCGGCTCGCTGACGGTGCTGGAAAACGTGGGGCTGCCGCTGCGTGAGCACACCGCGCTGGGCGACGTGCTGATCGACCAGATTTCGGCCTGGAAACTGGCGCTGGCGGGATTGCAGCCATCGGTATTCGCGCAATACCCCTCCGAGCTCAGCGGTGGCATGATGAAACGCGCCTCGCTGGCGCGTGCATTGGCGCTGGACCCGGAACTGCTGTTCCTGGACGAGCCGACCGCCGGTCTCGACCCGGCCAGCGCCGGCGGCGTGGACGAGCTGGTGCGCACCCTGCGCGCCCTGTTCGGCCTGACGGTGGTCATGATCACGCACGACCTGGACCTGCTGTGGCAGGTGGCGGACCGCGTCGCGGTGCTGGCCGACGGCCGCGTGCAGGCGATCGGCTCGATGGCTGAACTCGCACAGGTGGACCAGCCCGCGGTGCGGCAGTTCTTCGATGGTGCGCGCGGACGCTCGGCGCAGCAGGCGCAGGCACCTGCGCCGTTACGGGCGCTTGCCCACGGGGAGGCCGTATAGAAACCAAGGTCAACCATGCGTTGGTCGGCGCCTTTGTGCTGGCCCTGGGCGCGCTGCTGATCGCCGGCCTGTTGTGGCTGGCGGCCGGCGGCGCGTTCCAGACCCAGTACGACCTGTACCAGGCCACCGAGGAGGAATCGGTGGCGGGCCTGAACCTGAACGCGCCGGTCAAGTTCAATGGCGTGGACGTAGGCAAGGTCCGCAGCATCCACCTTGACCCGCTGAATCCGGCGCTGGTGCACCTGCTGTTTGCGATCGAGCGCGACACACCGATCAAAGTCGACACCGTTGCGGTGCTGCGCACACAGGGGCTGACCGGCATCGCCTATGTCGAACTCAGCGGTGGTGCCAAGGACGCAGCCGTGCTGCGCGCGATTCCGCCCAACCGCTACCCGGTGATCGTCACCAAACCCTCGCTCAGCACGCGCCTGGAAAGCGTGTTGACCTCGGTGCTGTCCAGGCTCGATGACACCTCGAGCAACATCAACGCCATCCTCAGCCCGGCCAACCGGGCCGCAGTCCAGAGTGCACTGGCGGACGTGGCCATGCTGGCCCGCACTGTCGCAGCACGCAAGGACAGCATCGACGCGGGCATCACGGCTGCCAGCAAGACGTTTCAAAATACTGCCGTCGCGACGGCCAGGTTGGCGCCGGCGCTGGAGAGCGTCGACCGCAGCGCCCAGGCCGTGGAGAAGATGGGCAACGAAGTGGCCCGCACCAGCGCCAGCGCCGGCGCGGCGGTGGGCCTTGCCAGCTCCCAGTTGCAGGGCTTTGGCAGCGACACCATGCCCGAACTCACACGCTTGCTGGGTGAACTCAATGTGCTGTCGGTGTCGCTGCGCCGCCTGACGGAACAAACCGAACGCGACCCGCGCGGTCTGCTGTTCGGGCGCAAACCGGTCCCGCCTGGTCCGGGGGAAAACCTGCCATGACGCCACCGCGCAGCATGCCCCCTGCTGCCCGCGGCAGCACTGCGTCACGAGCCGGCCGGCCGTTGGCGGCGCTGCTGGTGCTGGTGCTGGCCGCTTGCAACAGCCTGAGCCCGACAGCCACACCGCCACCCGCTTTTTACGCCTTCGATGGCGGGCCAGCGGTGCCGGCACCACCCAAGGCGTCCGCATCGGCGCCGGTCGTGGCGATCACACCGACTCGTGCGGCGCCCGGTTTCGACAGCCAGCGCATCATCTACCTGCGTGATGCGTACCAGCTGGCCTATTTTTCCCACAGCGAATGGGTCGAGCCGCCGGCGCGCATGCTGGGCCCCTTGCTGGTGGCGGCACTGGAGCGCAGTGCGACATTCCGTGCCGTGGTACTGGCTGGCGCGTCGGGCGCGTCCGACTACCGCCTGGACACCGAGCTGGTGCGCTTGCAGCAGGACTTCCGCGAGCAACCCAGCAGCGTCCTGCTCCAGCTGCGCGCGACACTGGTCGACGACAAGACGCGCCGCGTGGTCGCGGTACGGCAGTTCAACGCGATCGTGCCATCCCCCAGCGAAGACCCGCGTGGCGGGGTGACGGCGGCCAACCGCGCAGTGCAGCAGGTACTGGCAGAACTCACCGCCTTCTGCACCGAGGCCATAACCGGCCTGCCACCGCCGAAATGAATCGCGCCGGGATGCCGACACACGACTTTTTTTATTGACCCACAACGAGGTGCCACCATGAACCCAACTCGAATCATTGCCATCGTCCTGATCGCCGCCGGCGCGCTGGGCCTGGCCTACGGCGGCTTCAGCTACACCAAGGAAACCACCGGCCTGAAGCTGGGCCCACTGGAGCTGAAGGTGCAGGAGCAGAAAAGGATCAACGTGCCGCTGATCGCCAGCGCCGCAGCCATCGCCATCGGTGTGGCGCTGCTGGTGGTCGGCCGCAACAACAAGTAGTTGCGCGCGGGCGTCGCCCGCCCGCCTACTTGACCGGAAGGCGTGGCACCGGCGTCCCGGGTGCCCGGGCCTCGCGCACCAGCTCACCACAGTCGCTGTCCTTGCCCGGACCGGCATCGATCAGCGGGATCAGCGCCAGCAGCGGGTTGACAATCCCGAGCGCCAGCGCCCCCAGGGCACGGGCCGCCAC
>JANOUM010000405.1:0-4862 GCA_031416855.1 Rhodoferax sp.
AGGCGGTGTTCCTGCCGTGAGTGGCGCGACTTTACGGTAGCGGTGCTGGCAATGGAATCAGGGCTTACCCGCGCAAGAATATGGTGCGGTGCAACCTGACGACGCTCTGGTCGATGACATCCGGTCTATTTGGAGGCGTCGGCCGATTGACCGGCGGCTGCAGTTACGATGGAACGCAAACCATGCCTGCCAACAGTACAGTCGCCGAAGAAAGCCCGCCCCGCTTATCCAGCCTGAGGGGCGCGGAACGTTGGGTCGTCACATTGGCCGGAAGCTGGTCGGCGGCGACGATGGCACGGTCTGCGGTCTGGCCGCAATTGCACCGGGATTTGCTCGAAACCTCCTCGAAAGTGGGCGCTGACAGTTCTTGGGATTTGCGCCAATTGGAGCGTTTGGACCATACCGGCGCGCAATTGTTGTGGAATACCTGGGGTCGGGAATGGCCGCTGAATCTGCTGGTATCTGCGGTCCAGCGCGCGATGATCGACCGGGTAGCCCGCTACTCGGTCGGGCCGCCACCGTCTCAGCCACGCCACTTCTGGCAGCGTTTTCTGGGCCTGGGTGAACTGGCCTACAAACTGGTCGACCATGGCAGGGATCTGGTGCGCCTGGTCGGGCAGTTGCTGATCGACTGCCTGCGGCTGGTGCGTGCGCCGCGAGACGGGCCGTGGCGCGATGTGTCCGGCCACCTGTACCGGATTGGTGCCACAGCTTTGCCGATTACCGCGTTGGTGGGTTTCCTGATCGGTGTCGTGCTGGCCTACCTGATGGCGCAGCAGTTACGCAAGTTCGGTGCCGATGCCTTCATCGTAGACGTACTGGGCATCGCACTGATCCGGGAGCTCGGGCCGGTGCTGGCGGCCATCCTGCTGGCCGGTCGCTCGGGTTCCGCCATCACGGCACAGATCGGCGTGATGCGGGTGACCGAGGAACTGGATGCGATGCGCGTGATGGGCATCGCCCAGGGCTACCGGCTGGTGATGCCGCGCGCCATCGCGATGGCGATTGCGATGCCGCTGGTCACAGTCTGGACCACCGTCTTTGCCCTGTTCGGCGGCGTGTTGTCGGCTGATCTGGCCCTGGGGATCACGCCGGCCTATTTCCTCTCAGCATTGCCGGCGGCGGTCGAGGTCTCCAACCTGGCGTTGGCGGTGGGCAAGTCGATGGTCTTCGGCGTGCTGATTGCGCTGGTGGGGTGCCACTACGGATTGCGCATCGAACCCAATACCGAGAGCCTGGGGCAGGGCACGACCGCGTCGGTGGTGACATCGATCACGGTGGTGATCCTGGTGGACGCGCTTTTTGCCGTCGTTTTCAAGGACATCGGAATATGACGACGGTTGTGCCGGCGGTGGTGGAAATTCGCAAGCTGTGGTCCATCTTCCAGGTGGCCGGGCGCGAGATCGTGGTGCACAAAGACCTGGACCTGAGCATCGAGCGTGGCGAACTGGTGTCCCTGGTGGGTGGTTCGGGCAGTGGCAAGACGGTCATGCTGCGCACCATCCTCGGCTTGGAGGTGCCCGCGCGCGGCACGGTGACGGTGCTGGGCCGGCCGGCTGAGCACTTGTCGGACGCGGGTGCGGCCAGCCGGGTGGGCATGTTGTTCCAGCACGGCGCGCTGTTTTCCGCCTTCAGTGTGCTGGACAACATCGCCTTTCCGCTGCGCGAGCTCAAGACGCTGCCCGAGGATCTGGTGCGGGATGCGGCCCTGGTGAAATTGCAGATGGTGGGGCTGGACACCATCCATGCCCACAAGATGCCGGCTGACCTGTCGGGCGGCATGATCAAGCGCGTGGCGCTGGCGCGTGCCCTGATCATGGACCCTCCGCTGCTGCTGCTCGACGAACCCACCGCCGGGCTGGACCCCGACAGCGCCGACGCATTCTGCGCACTCATCCGTTCGCTGCACCGCGAACTCGGGCTGACTGTGGTGATGGTCACGCACGACCTCGACACCCTGTTCGAACTCAGCACGCGGGTGGCGGTGCTGGCCGACAAGCACATGATCGTGCACGGCGCGCCAAAGGATGTGATCGCATTTCCCCATCCATTCATCCACGATTTCTTCCTGGGCGAGCGCGGGCAGCGGGCGATGGAGTTGTTGCGCGAATACCCGTTCGCGGTGTAGAAGGAGAACGATATGGAAAACAAGGCACACGCCTTTGCCGCCGGCATGTTCGTACTGCTGGTCACGGGCTTGCTGGTGGCGCTGGCCGCCTGGCTGACCCGCGACACCGGCGTGCGCCGGGTGTACGAGATATCGAGCCAGGAGGCGGTGAACGGCCTGCAAGCGCAGGCGCCGGTGCGTTATCGTGGTGTCGCTGTGGGCAAGGTCAGCGCCATCGGCTTCGACCCGAAGGTATTGGGCAACGTGCTGGTGCGTCTTGCGCTGGATGATGCGGCGCCGGTCACCCGATCCACCTACGCCAGCCTCGGATTTCAAGGAGTCACCGGCCTGGCGTTCGTGCAGTTGGACGACACGGGTGAATCCAAGGTCCCGCTGGAGGCCTCTGCGGACGGCGAGCCGGCGCGCATTCCCATGCGGGCCAGCCTGCTGTCGAAGTTGTCCGACCAGGGTGTCGCCATCCTGTCCCAGATCGAGCAGACGACGGCGCGCGTCAATCTGCTGCTGTCTCCGGCCAACCAGAAAGAACTCATGGCGACGGTCGGCGGCATCGGTCAGGCTGCCGGCAGCGTGCAGCAGCTGTCCGAGCGCGTGCAGTCCCTGTCGGGCACCATGGACGGCATCCTGAAGGCGCAACTCGGGCCAGACCGCGTCAGCATCCCGCAGTTCGTCCAGGAGGCCACTGGCGGCATGAAGTCGCTCCAGAAGACATCCGATGGCGTCGAGCAGACCGCAGCCGAATTCCGAAAGACTGCGTCCGAGATCACGCGGCTGGCGGAGCGGTTGAACACAAATGGCGGCGTGGTCGACAAACTCGCCGAAGGTGCAGGTGCCATGGCGGCGGCCGGCAACTCCTTCAACGGCGGTACGCTGCCACGCCTGAACCGCACCAGCGAAGAGGCCTCGCGCACTGCGCGGCAGGTCAACCGTGCCGTGAGCGCGGTCAGCGACAACCCGCAGTCCCTGCTGTTCGGCAATGGCCCGATCGCGCCCGGACCGGGCGAACCGGGGTTCAATTTTCCGAAAGGCACACCATGAAGTTCCCATCCGGTCAGGCAGTCGATGCATCGCGCGATCGCGCGCGTCGCGGCACCTGGGCACGCGCTGGCGCACTGGCGGTACTGTGCCTGGTGGTCACCGGCTGCTCCATCCTGGACAAGCCGGTACGCCCGGCGGTGTACGACTTCGGCCCCGGGGTCACGACAGCGCCGGCAACGGGCGCGGCATCCAGCCTGCCGGTGCTGATTCTGGCCGATGTGGATGCCGCCAGTGCGCTGGACAGCACGGCAGTCCTGTACCGGTTGGGTTATGCCAATGCACAGCAACTGCTGCCTTATGCGCAGGCACGCTGGAGCATGCCACCGGCCCAGTTGCTGCGTCAGCGTCTGCGTGACGGGCTGGGTCAGCGCCGCACTATCCTGGGTGCAGGTGATGGCAATCTGACCGGCATCCAGCCGTCGCTATTGCTGCGCATCGAACTGGAGGAGTTCAGCCACCTGTTTGCCGCGCCGGCGCAAAGTGTGGGGCTGGTACGGCTGCGGGCAACCCTGGTGCAGTCTACCGCGGGGGTGGAACGCCTGTTGGGCCAGCGCATGGTGGTGGCGCAACGCGCCGCGGCCACCGCCGATGCGCCGGGCGGCGTGCGCGCCCTCACCGAGGCTACCGACAGCGCCGTGCAGGAGATCGAGCAATGGTTAAGCCAGTGGCGCTGAGTGATGGTTCTGGGGCGGCGCCGGACCCGACGCGGGCTCACTTCGAGCGCGCCGGCCTGCAGGTGGACGGGGTCTGTGTGGGGCTGTCCCGGCAGGTGCTGGAATGGCGCCAGGCCGCTGCGATGCTGGAGGACCTGACGCCGCAGGAGGCGGACACTCTGGGCGCCCTGATGCCCTTGGTGCATGCACGAGCCGGACAGGCGTTGATCCGCGAAGGCGAGGTAGGCGACTGGATGCTGCTGCTGCTGGTGGGGACGGTCGACGTCTTCAAGACATCCCAGAGCGGCGGCATTTCGCGCCTGGCGGTGATCAAGCAGGGTGCGGCGGTGGGCGAGATGTCGATGCTCGACTCGGCCCCGCGCTACGCCACCTGTGTGGCGATCGAGGATGTGCAGGCCGGCGTGCTGACGCGTGGCGTCATCGCTCGCCTGATCCAGGAGCATCCGGCTATCGGTGCCAAGCTGCTGGTCAAACTCACGCAATTGCTGGCCCAGCGCCTGCGCAACACCAGCAACCAATTGGTCAAGCTGCTGCAGCAGGGTCCACCGATCGCTGCGCCATGAGCGCCGCGCCGGGCCGCCCCAAGCACGCTCGCACCGCAGTGCGCAGCACGGAGGTGTTGCTGATGAGCGCAGCGCCGGGCCGCCCCCCGCACGCGCGCACCGCAGAGCGCAGCACGCAGGGGGTCCTGAAGAGCGCCCCGCCGGGCCGCACCAAGCACGCTCGCACCGCAGTGCGCCGCACGCAGGTGTTCCTGATGAGCGCAGCGCCGGCGCTAAATCCCGCGTCCCAGGATCGGGAACAGCTTGACCAGCCCGTCGGACATTACCTCCACCGCCAATGCTGCCAGGATCAGGCCCATCAGCCGGGTCATGACATTGATGCCGGTCTTGCCCAGGACCCGTGCGATGGGTTGGGCGAGCGCAAAACAGAGGGCGGTGGCGAGGCCGATCACCACGCCATAACCGACCAGCGCCGCAAGTTGCGGGAAGTGCTTGGCCCGTTCGGCATAGATCACCACGGTG
>JANOUM010000406.1:0-3125 GCA_031416855.1 Rhodoferax sp.
CCTCCAGCGGATCCTGCCCGACCAGCGCGACCATGGCACCTGCCGCAAGCAGCGCCACGACCAGGTTGATGACCGGCAGCAGCAACAGGTCGGCCCAGCGCGGCAGTGGCTGACCGGCAGCGCTCATTGCGAACGCTCCGCGCTGCGCGCTGCGGCGCTATTGGCCTCGGGGGCGGCCCGTCGGCTCATGCCGCACCCCCGATCATCAGCATCCCCAGTTTGGCCTCGGTGCACGCGTGGATCGGCAGTTCGCCCGCGATGCGCCCCTGGTTCATGACGATCACGCGGTCGGCCAGGGCCAGGATCTCGTCGAGTTCGCTCGACACCACCAGCACCGCGCAACCGGCGTCGCGCATGGCGCGCAGCTGCGAGTAGATGAACTCGATGGCACCGATGTCCACGCCGCGGGTGGGTTGCCCGACCAGCAGCACCCGGGGTGCCTGGCCGAGTTCACGCGCGAGCACCAGTTTTTGCTGGTTGCCGCCGGAGAAACTGGCACTGAGCAGGTGCGCATTGCGCGGACGCACATCAAAACGCTCCATCATGTCGACCGTGGCGGTGTGCATGTGCGGGTGGTGCATCCAGCCCTGCCGGCAATACAAGGGCAGCCATTCGTACCCGAGCACCGCCGATTCCCAGGCCTCGAAACTCATGACCATGGCGCGTTCATGGCGGTCTTCCGGCACATGGGCCACCCCGAGTGTGCGGGCGTGGCGCGGGTTCATCCAGGCGCCCGACCGGAAGCTGGTGCCGCCCACGTCGAGTGCGCCGGCACTGGGTGCCAGCAGCCCGGACAATACCTCGAGCAGTTCACTCTGCCCGTTGCCCGACACGCCCGCAACGCCGACGATCTCGCCAGCGCGCAACGCAATGTCTACATCCTGCAGGCGCAGCACCTGGAGCGCATCACGCACCACGATGCCGCTGGCGTGCATCAGCACCGCACCAGGTGGCCTGTCGGTATCCCCCTGGCGCCCCATGTGCACCTTGCGCCCAACCATGGCCTCGGCCAGGGATTCGATCGAGGTGTCGGCAATGGCGACGTCCTGCACCACACGCCCGGCGCGCATCACGGTGACGAAGTCGCACAGGCGCATCACCTCCTTGAGCTTGTGGGTGATCAGCACGATGGTGGTGCCCTGCGAGCGCAACAACCCGAGCACGCCGAACAACTGCTCGGCTTCCTGGGGCGTCAGCACCGCTGTGGGTTCGTCCAGGATCAGAATGCGCGCACCGCGGTACAAGGTCTTGAGGATTTCCAGCCGCTGCCGGTCGCCAACCGACAGGTCGGCCACCACGGCGTCGAGGTCGACATGCAGGCCGGTGGACTGCATCAGCGCCGCCAGTTTGGTGCGCACCTGCGCCTCGGCCTTATGCAGCAGCACATGCGGCTCGGCCCCGAGCATCACGTTTTCCAGCGCGGTAAGTGTGTCGACCAGCATGAAGTGCTGGTGCACCATGCCGATGCCCAGCGCGATCGCATCATGCGAATGGCGGATCGACACCGGCTTGCCGTCGACCCGGATGTTGCCGCTGTCGCTGCTGTAAAAACCATACAGCACCGACATGAGCGTGCTCTTGCCGGCGCCGTTCTCCCCCACGATGCCATGCACGGTGCCGCACTGCACGGTCAGGTGCACATCCGCATTGGCCAGCACCGCGCCAAAGCGCTTGTGGATGCCGATCATCTCGACCGCAGGGGAACGGGATGATAGGGTCACGATCGAATCAAGGCCTGTGAGGTGGTGAATATTTCGTGGCGAGCGGGTCGAGGTGACGCCCAGGCACGCAACCGTACCTGCGCACGGTGAGCACCGCAGATGTCAGGTCGACCCGGGCCGCAGAAAGATGCGCCGCCGCACTACTTGCAATCGTTTTTCGTCATGTAGTCGACGACCTTGATCTTGCCGCTGATGATGTCGGCCCGGGCGGCGTCGACCTTCTTCTTCATGTCGGCCGTGACCAGTTTTTCATTGTGCTTGTCGAGCGCATAACCGACGCCGTCTTCCTTGAGGCCCAGCACCGACAGGCCGGGCTTGTGGTTCTTGGAGACTTCGTACACCGCCACGTCGACCCGCTTGAGCATGGACGTCAGCATGGTGCCGGGCTGGATGTGGTTCTGGTTGCTGTCCACACCGATGGCCAGTTTGCCGCCGTCCTTGGCCGCCTGGTAGACGCCCATGCCGGTGCCGCCCGCCGCCGCGAACACCACGTCGGCACCCTTGGCGAACTGCGCCTTGGCCAGTTCGCCGCCGCGCGCCGGATCGTTCCAGGCCGCGCCGGTGGTGCCGGTCATGTTGGCAAACACCTCGGCCTTGGGATTGGCGAACTTGGCGCCCTGCTCGTAGCCGCACTGGAACTTGCGAATCAGCGGGATGTCCATGCCACCGACAAACCCGACCTTGCCAGTCTTGCTGGTCATGGCGGCCATCATGCCGACCAGGAAACTGCCTTCGTGCTCCTTGAACACCACCGACTGCACATTCGGCTCTTTGACCTCGTCATCGATGATGGCGAACTTGAGCTTGGGGAAGTCCTTGGCCACCTTCTTGATTGCCGTGGCTTGGCTGAAGCTCATGGCGATGATCGGGCTGGCGCCTTTCTCGGCCATGCGGCGGATCGCCTGCTCGCGCTGCGACTCGTTGGACACCTCGAACTCCAGGTACTGCTTGCCGGTTTCCTTCTTCCAGCGCTCCATGCCGTTGTAGGCGGCCTCGTTGAAGGACTTGTCGAACTTGCCACCCAGGTCATAAATGATGGCCGGTTCGGCCTGCGCCTGGAAGGTGGCGGCTGCCGCGAGGGCCAACACTGCGAGTCGGGGCTTGAATGTCATGGTGAGGTCTTTCAGATGGTTAAGGGCATTGCGACAGGGGTAGCATAGATACGCTGGGCACCCGGCATCAATCCGGGCTTACCCGATAACGCGGCTACCGGCGCAGCAGACTACAGGGTGGCCGGCCGGGCACCCGAAGCCGCATCCGTACCACCGAGCTGCTGGTATTGCACAGCAATATGGCTCGCCAGCCGGGCATTGTTGAGCACCAGCCCGATGTTCGTGGTCAGGCTGTCGCCGCCGGTCAGCGCTGCGACGCGCGCCAGCAGGAATGGGGTCGACTGCTTGCCAC
>JANOUM010000407.1:0-2645 GCA_031416855.1 Rhodoferax sp.
ACCTACTTGACCTCAACGACTCTGGGCGAGTCTGTGCGTGCATTCCTACCGCACCCGTTGCCACCTGCTGATCCAGCACTGTCGCCAACTGCTTTCGTTGACCTCCATCGCCACGCAGAACTGGCGCTGGCGCGGTTAGCCGGGGTGTCTGGATTGGTGCCGTCGGTGGACTGGCTGCTGTACAGCGCCATTCGCAAGGAAGCTTTGCTGACATCCCAGATCGAGGGCACGCAGGCCACGCTGACCGACCTGTTCGATGACGAGGCGGGCTTCAAGGTAAGCAACATCCACGACGTGCAGGAGGTGACCAACTACCTGCAAGCCTTTCGCTGGGTCCAGGAGCAATTGCGTGACCCCAACGGGTTACCCATCAGCGTGCGGCTGTTGTGCGATGCCCATCGTTTGCTGCTTGATGGCGCTCGAGGTGCCGGAAAACAGCCGGGCGAATTGCGTCTGTCGCAAAACTGGATCGGCGGAACAAGGCCAGGCAATGCCGTATTCGTGCCGCCACCGCCGGAGCGCGTGTCCGACTTGCTGGCCAACATGGAGCGGTTCATTCACGACGGAGCAACGGATTTGCCTCCCATGGTCAAAGTGGCGCTGATTCACGCGCAGTTTGAAACCATCCACCCATTTCTTGACGGTAACGGACGGATCGGCCGCCTGCTGATTGCTGCACTGTTCGAGCATTGGGAATTGTTGTCGGAGCCGCTGATGTACCTCAGCGGCTATTTGAAGCGGCACCAGTTGGAGTACTACCGTCGCCTGTCGGCCATACGCACCGACGGTGACTGGGAGTCCTGGGTGACATTTTTTTTGGAGGGAGTGGCCATCGCTGCGGGTGATGCGGAGAAAAACATCATTGAGGTTGCCAGCCTCATTGCGGCCGACCGCCGACGGCTGCTGCAGTCACCCAAGGCACGTCCCGCAAGCTATCGGCTGTTCGAGATGCTGCCGATGATGCCCCGCTTCACGATCGAACGCGTGCGGCAGCATTTGGACACCAGTTTTCCTACGGCTACGGCTGCAGTGAAGGCGCTCGAAAATCTCGGCGTCGTGACTGAAATGACCGGTCAGAAAACGAATCGTAGCTACAGTTACCACGCGTACGTCGAACTGCTCAGCCGCTGATCCTCACCCGCTGTTGCCTTGAGCGCAGCTCGACGGGATAGTGTGTCGAAAAGGGAGGTTTGACGGGGGGACCCTACCGTATCGGCGCTCACCCCTGGAGCATGACGGCGCTGGCCGCGCGACAATCAGTGAAGGACCGAATTGCCGGTGCAACACCTGCAACTTTCGACACACCAAGGATTACAAATGAAGTACGTCAGAGCGGGTGTTTTGAATATCGCCTATGTGGAGTTGGGGCCGGATGATGGCGTGCCTGTCATCTTGCTGCATGGGTTTCCATACGATGTGCATTCGTATGATGTCGTATCCGATCGTCTCTCCAGAGATGGGTTCCGTTGCATAGTCCCATTCTTGCGAGGGTATGGGCACACCACATTCTTGAGCGCGGATACGCCTCGTTCAGGTCAACAGGCCGCTTTGGGGGCCGACTTGCTGGCTCTAATGGATGCACTGGACATCCCTCACGCAATACTTGGCGGATTCGATTGGGGAGGTCGCGCCGCTTGCATCGTGTCCGCACTGTGGCCGGAGCGGGTGCTGGGGCTTGTGAGTTGCGGGGGCGGCTACAACATTCAGAACATATCGGAGGCCGGCAAACCTGTTGCGCCCGAAGAAGAGCATCGCTACTGGTACCAGTATTATTTTCACTCGGAACGAGGGCGATTGGGACTTTTGCAGAATAGGAATTCTTTGTGTCGACTGCTCTGGCAATTGTGGTCTCCCACCTGGAGATTCAGTGAGATCACCTTTGATCAAAGTGCCAAGTCTTTCGAAAATCCGGACTATGTGGATATCGTCATTCACTCATATCGACACCGGTATGGCGTCGTGCCGGGCGACCCTGCGTTGGACGAGATCGAAAGGCAATTGGCCGCGCAACCCCACATCTTGGCCCCCTGCATTATCTTGCAGGGGGCCGATGATGGCGTTGAGAATCCGTCCCAGGCACGGGTCAGTAACGCGCCGCACTTCCTCGGGTTTTTTGAGCGACGCATTGTGCCTGGAGCAGGTCACAATTTGCCGCAAGAGGCTCCTGAAGTTTTCTGCGATGCCGTCGTCGCGCTTAGCCGCATCCTCCCGCGACAAACCCAAACACTCCAGGTTGCTCATCCCAATCCAGCGGCACTTCCCCCCGCCGCCCCTCCAGGATCGCCCGGATAATGTCCGGTGCCAACCGCGTCATGCGAAGCACCTCGCACACCCACCCCACTTCGAGTTTGACGCGCTGCGCGCCAACTCACTGGCATTGGCGGCGCTGCAGGTGTGTCTGTAGTCGGTTTGATGTCGTCACTCATTCTGCGGTCTCCACTTGTCCTTGAGCTTGGCGATCTCCCGCCCTGTCTCAAATCCTGGGCCCACTTGAGTACTCCGTCGCAATAGGCGGATTCGTCGGCGTCCTGTCCAGGGATTTCCAGATGTTCATCAAAGCTCGCCCTCTGAGTACCCGGATTCCCGTTGATGGCGAATGCGTGCCACAAGAACCAGATCGTGGGCTTCATTCAATTCATAGCGCG
>JANOUM010000408.1:0-5186 GCA_031416855.1 Rhodoferax sp.
CGACATGAAAATCTGGAACAGCCATCCCAAGGTGTACCTGGACGTGGCCCACTCCGGGCAGGCCAAGTGCCCGTATTGCGGCACGGTCTACAAACTCAAGGACGGCGAGCGGGTCGACAGCCACCATTGAGGCGAAAAAAAAGCCACCTTTCGGTGGCTTTGAAACTTCGATGCCGCGAGGGACGCGGTGGCGAAGATGTCGGTGACGATGAGTTCGTCGGATGCGAAATCTACGGGGTCGATGTGAATCGGGGGACGCAGCAGGGCAGGCTGAGACGCGCGGTGCATTTTTAGCGCGCCATGCCGGGCGCGATCGGCAAGAAACTGAAATCGCTGCGCTGTTCGGAATGGTGTTCGCTAAGTTATTCAAAATGCGTGTATTTTGTATATGATAGTTAGCATGTCTGCTCGCCCCGTTGTCCCCGAAGCCGAGAAACAGCTGCTTGCCGAGTTCGGCACCCGGCTGCGGCTGGCGCGTCAACGCCGACAGCTGTCCGCGCAGCATGTTGCTGACCTGGCAAGCATCACCCGGGTGACGTTGCACCGTGCCGAGCTCGGCGACGCGGCGGTCACCATGGGCACGTACATCAAGGTCATGGCCGCGATGGACCTCGGCGCCGATGTCGCGCTGCTGGCACGTGATGACAAAACAGGTCATTTGTTGCAGGACGCGCGCCTTCAGGCACGACGGGTCGGTACGACCCTCCCGCGGCGCATCCGGCTTGCGAAATACCCGCAACTCAAATTGATCGCCTGGAGCTTGGCTGACGACGCCGAGGTTGGCCCCACTGAGGCCTTCGCGTTGTATGAGCGAAATTGGCGACATGTCGACACGGCAGCCATGGAGCCAGCCGAGCGCGCACTGTTGGCCAAGTTGACCGCCACGCTTGGCAACGGAGTCATGAATGTTTGAGCGCCCCCATCATCAGCGCATAGAACAAGCGCTCGAAGCTTTGGACTCCAACCTGCTGCTCAAACACAGGTGTCTCTTTGGTGGCGGAACCGCGATCGCGCTCACGCACAGCGAGCACCGCGAGTCCGTGGACATTGACTTCGTGTGCTCCTCTGTCGATGGGTATCGTGAGATTCGCGGTCTGGTCAATGCAGCAGGAATAGGCTCCTTGATGACAGGTGCCATCGCGGTGCTGCGCGAGCCCAGGATCGATCAGTACGGCATCCGGTGCGTGCTGCAGGTCGCGGGCACGCCGATCAAGTTCGAGATCATCTTTGAGGGGCGCGTGCAGCTTGCCGATCCCTTGCCAGAAGACAAGGTGTGCGGCGTCTGGGCCCTGGCGAAGCAGGACAAGGTTGCCACCAAACTAATGGCGAACTCCGACCGCTGGGCCGATACCAGCGTGATGAGCCGCGACATCATCGATTTGGCCGTGCTTGCCGACGCCGATGGAACGCTTGACCCCGTGGGGGTGGCAAAGGCTTTGCATGCGTATGGGCCGAGCGTCCTGGAGGACTTGAAGAAGGCCAGAGCGCAGCTGCTCGAACGCAAGGGCCGGTTGCGGGAATGCATGAAAAACCTTGGCATGGGCATGCCCGAGGCAGATCTTCGAATTCGTATTCAGGCCATCAACCCGAAGCCACCGACACCGTCTCACCGGTCGCGACCGTGAGGGCAAAAGCGCGCATGTTTCAGCTTGGGTAACGTGACGTTGATGCCGCAGCCAACGCAACCGAAGGGCTTCGACTCCGATGGCACTTCGGTTTCTGGTGGGGGCTGGTTAGATTTCTTTGGAAGGACGGCGTTGGAGATTCCTGAATCCCTGTGGGGGCCTTCGGGCCCGGGCTTTGACTGTGACAGCAGTTAGCGGGAATGTAGCCGCGGTACTGGACATGCGGTACGCCCCTGGCGGGTACCGCAGCACTTTTTCCACAGAACCGGAAATAGTTGGCGGCCCGGCCCGCCGTGTCAGACGCCCGGCGCGCCCGGGCGTGGCAATCTGACCACAAAACAGGCGCCACCCGCCGGCCCTGATTCACAACGCACGCTGCCGCCATGGCGCTGCACGATGGATTTGACGAGTGCCAGACCCAGGCCCACGCCGCCGTCACGTTCGGTGGCACCGGGGAGGCGAAAAAACGGCAGGAAGATCCGTTCCCGGAATGCCTCGGGCACACCCGGCCCGTGGTCGCGCACGGTCAGTTCGACCGAATCAGGCTGCCCGGACAGCCGGACCAGCACCTCGCCGGCAGCGTGGCGGCGTGCGTTTTCCAGCAGGTTGCGCATCACCCGGCGCAGCAACTTGCTGACCCCCTGTACCACCAGCTCGGCGTGGTCCTGGGAAATGTCGAGTTCGGCGCCGGCACGCGCGCATTCCTCGGCTGCGATACCCACCAGGTCCACGGCTTCCACCGTGCCAATGCCGGCCGCGCTCGCGTCCAGCCGGCTGGCCAGCAAGATTTCATCGATCAACTGGTCGAGTTCCTGGATGTTGCGGGTGATCTCGTTGCGGAACCCGGGACCCGGCTGTGAGCCCATCAGTTCCAGGCCCATGCGGATGCGCGTCAGGGGAGAGCGCAGTTCATGCGAGGCGTTGGCCAGCAGGGACTTGTGTGATTGCAGCAGCTCCTGGACACGTTGCGCGGCGGTGTTGAAACCCTGCGCCAGCGACGCCACTTCGTCGTTGCCCTGCGCTGGCAGCCGTAGCGACAGGTTGCCGTCGCCCCACTGGCGCACGCCGAGTTCGACCACCTCCAGCCGTTTGGTCAGGCGGCGCACGATCGGGTAGGTGCCAAGGGCAACTGCCACGGCGACCAGGCCGAGCATCCAGGCGAAATTGAACGGGAAACGCGTGGGGCGGGGCGGCCCGCCCATGCCAGGCGCTCGCCCGCCTTGCATGGCGCCGCCCGGGCGTGGCAACTGCACATACAGCGTGGTGCCATCGACCATGGGAACCTGGAATTCGGGCCCCTGCCCGGCCATGCGGATCGGCCGTGCGGGCGCCTGGCCAATCACCTCGCCCGCGCTGTTGCGAAGGACGATTTCGCGGCCAGGACGCTGTGCGCGTTCGTGTTCCGCCTCCATGCTGGCCAGCCATCCTGCGAGCAGGGTCAGCACAGCGATCGTGCCCACCACGGCCAGCCAGATGCGCAGGTACAGGCGCTGGAACAGGGGTGTCGTCATGGCGGTGGCGGGCAGGCCGACGTCAGTCCTGCTGGCGCGCGAACACGTAACCCACACCGCGCACGGTCAAGATGCGTTTGGGCGTCTTGGGATCGGTCTCGATGGCCGCGCGGATCCGGCCCATATGCACATCGATCGAGCGGTCGAAGGCGTCGAGTTCACGCCCGCGCACCGCCTCCATGATCTGGTCACGTGTCAAAACCCGCCCGGCGCGTTCGGCCAGCGCTGCCAGCAGGTCGAACTGGTAGGAGGTGAGTTCGCAGTTTTTGCCCGCCACAGTGACGGTGCGCGCATCGCGGTCGATGTCGAGCGAGCCGAAATGCATCAGCTGGCTGGCGGGCGCTGTGCCTGGCACGTGTCGGCGCAAGACCGCTCGGATGCGCGCCAGCAGTTCGCGCGGCTCGAAAGGCTTTGGCAAGTAATCGTCGGCACCGATTTCCAGCCCGATGATGCGGTCCATCGGGTCGCCCTTGGCCGTCAGCATCAGCACCGGCGTCTGGGCAGCGCTGCCTGGCAGCGCGCGAATCCGGCGGCAGACCTCCAGGCCGTCGATGTCGGGCAGCATCAGGTCGAGCACGACCAGGTCGGGGGCGGCTTCGCCGTTGTGGCCCTGCAGGTGCGCCAGCCCGCTGCGGCCGTCGGGGGCGAGTGCGACCTGGAAGCCGGACTGGCTCAGGTATTGGGCCACCATCTGGGCCAGCCGGGCATCGTCCTCGATCATCAGCAGTCGTTCGGCCATGCCCGCAGTTTAGGCCGCGCTGCCAGAGTGGCATTGAAGCCGCGGTAAAGATACGTAAACGCGTCAAGGCACCGGGTCGGCTGCACCGATCGCCGGTGCCCGCACGGCGCTCGTCCGTGATGCCAGCCAGATCAGCAGCAACACCGGGACGCCGAGCACGGACGTGGCGACGAAGAAGCTGCCGTAGCCAAACGCGTCTACGTACTGTCCGGAGAACCCGGCCAAAAACTTGGGCAGCAGCAGCATCAGCGAGCTGAACAGCGCGTACTGGGTGGCCGAATACTGCACATTGGTCAGGCTCGACAGGTAGGCGATGAAAGCGGCCGAGGCAATGCCGCTGCTCAGGTTGTCGGCCGACACCACGAAGATCAGCGCCGTCACATCCTGCCCGTGGCTGGCCAGCCAGGCGAACAGCAGGTTGCTGGCCGCGCTCAGGATGGCGCCCAGCATGAGCACGCGCATCACACCGTAACGCATCGACAAGGCGCCGCCCACGAACGCACCCGTCAGCGTCATCACGACGCCGTAGACCTTGGTCACCGCGGCGACTTGGTCCTTGGTGTAGCCCATGTCCACATAGAACGGATTTGCCATGATGCCCATCACCACATCGCTGATCCGGTACAGCGCGATCAGGCCCAGGATCAACGCCGCCTGCCAGCGGTAGCGGTGCAGAAAGTCGGCAAACGGTGCCACCAGGGCGCCTTGCAGCCATTGCGCCAGGTTGCGGGCAGGCACGATGGCGCGGTGCACTGGTTCAGGCGATAGCAGCACGGTGGCGATACCTACCAGCATCGTTGCCGCCATCACCAGGTAGGCGGTTTGCCAGGCGCTTTGCTGGTACAGCGCGGTGTTGGCCACCTCGGCCCGCGCTGCGATCCACAACACCCCGGCACCGGCCCAGATCATCGCCAGCCGGTAACCGGTCTGGTAGGTCGCCGCCAGCGCGGCCTGGCGCTCGGTCGACGCCGACTCGATGCGGTAGGCGTCCAGGGCGATATCCTGGGTGGCCGAGGCGAAGGCGACCGCCAGCGCGCTCCAGACAATCGGCGTGAGTGAGCGCTGGGGGTCGGTGAAGGCCATCGAGGCCAGTGCCGCCATGATGACCAGTTGCGACAGCAGCAGCCAGCTCCGTCGGCGACCGAGCAGGCGCGTCAGCAGCGGTATCGGCAGCCGGTCCACCAGGGGCGACCAGACCCATTTGAACCCGTAAGCCAGCCCGACCCAGCTCAGGTGCCCGATCGTGGTGCGGTCGATGCCGGCCTCGCGCAGCCAGAAGCTCAGCGTGCCGAGCACCAGCAGCAACGGCAG
>JANOUM010000409.1:0-5284 GCA_031416855.1 Rhodoferax sp.
GGGGCCATGTCGTCAAACAGCTCTTGCGCCAGTGGCCGCATCGGTTGTTCGCGGTTGTGCACCAGCAGGTGCAGGTCGGGCTGGCGGCCGCGGGAGACCACGCGGCGCTTGTTTTCGTCATTCTCGCCCTGCTCGCGCGCGCTGATGGGCGGGCTGTCGCGGAACAGGCACATCAACAGCAGTACGTCGGCAAAACTGCCCTGCTCGGGTGTGATGCCGATGTCGACCATCGGGTTCAGGTCGAACAGGCGCATTTCGATGTATTCCACACCCTGCGTACGCAGCGCCTTGGCGGGACGATCGCGGCCCACGCGTTTGGGGCGCATGGCGGCGTAGAACTCGTTCTCGATCTGCAGCAGGTTGGCGTTGAGTTGCTTCCAGTGGTCGCCGTCGCGCACGCCGAGCTGCTGGTAATACGGGTCGGGCGTGCGGATTGCGGCGTCCAGCGCGTCGGTGTATTCATGCAGCGAATTGAAGCTCACATGCAGGTTGGTCTGCGCGCTGTTCTGGTAACCCAGGTCACTCATGCGCAGGCTGGTGGCATGGGGCCCGTACAGCGTGCCCGGCACCAGTTCCTGCAGGTCAGACTTGCGGCCGCGCAGGAACGAGTGGCAGATGGCGGGCGAGGCGCCAAAAAGATAGGGCACCAGCCAGCCGTAGCGCAGGAAGTTGCGGATCAGGCCGAAGTAGCGGGTACTGGCGAAGTCCTGCAGCGAGTCCTGGCTGTCGCAGCAGCCGTGCAGCGCCTCCCAGAACGCTGCTGGCAGCGACCAGTTGTAGTGCACGCCGGCAATCGTCTGCATCTGGCGGCCGTAACGCAGGCCCAGGCCCTCGCGGTAGACGTGCTTGAATCGGGCCTTGTTCGAGCTGCCGTAGTCGGCCAGCGGGATGTTGCTGTCGTCGCCCAGCAGGCAGGGCATGGAGCTGGCCCACATCGTCTCCCGTCCCAGGCGCGGGGTGGTGAAGCGGTGAATGTCACGCAGAAATTGCAACGGAAATGCCGGATCCCTGCTGGGCGGGGTGATGAATTCGAGCAGGGCCTCGGAATAATCGGTGGTGATCCAGGGGTGGGTGAGTTTGGAGCCCAGTGCCGCCGGGTGCGGCGTCTGGGCCAGGTGCCCGTCGGGGTCGACACGCAGGCATTCCTTTTCATACCCGCGCTGGATTCCCTGAAGAACCTGCGCCTGCACGCGGCCTGAAAACTGCGCCTGTGCGTCGCAACACGTGAACTTCAACATATGCCGTACAACCTGTGAATCAAAACGGCAGGCAGTATGGCAGCTTTTGGGTCACAGCGGCGCCACCCGGTTGAACCACGGAGCGGCCTGCTCCAGCTGCGCCGCCAGGGCAAGCAGGGTGGTGTCCGCACCGAACCATCCCACCAGTTGCACCCCCACCGGCAATCCGGCAGCACTCCAGTGCAGCGGCAGCCTGATGGCGGGCTGGCCGGTGGCGTTGAAAGTCGCAGTGAACGCCGCCAACCCATAGGTGTCGGCGATGAACTGGTCGAAGTCGTCGGTCAGGGTGGACAAGACCCCCAGACGCGGTGGCAGGCAGGTGATTGCGTTCACAGCAGGATGCACGGCATCGAAGCGTTGCACCATGGCATCGAGTACCTCCTGGCGCGATACCTGGCCGGTGCGGATCAGCTGCGCCAGGCCCAGGGCGTCCGGTTGTCGGTATTCGTCGAATGTCATGGTCGGCGCCCCCGGTGTGCCACACAATCTTGGGTCCAGTTTCTCCACCTGAAGGAATCAGCAATGCGAGTCTTGGGCGCCGCGGCCATTGAAACCCTCCTGCCCATCGGTCAATGCATCGAGGTGGTCGATGGCGCCATGCGGGCCCTGTCGAGCCACCAGGTGTTGTCGCCCCTGCGTACGGTGATGCCGCTGGCCACCCCCAATGCCATGGGGGTGATGCCCGGTGCCATGCTGGAGCACGGCTGTTTCGGCGTCAAGGTGCTGGCGCTGTACCCTGGCAACGGTGCGCTCGGCCTGCCCAGCCATGCCGGGGCGGTGGTACTGTTCGATGCGGCCTCCGGCGCCCCGGTGGCGGTGCTCGAAAGCAACAGCCTGACCGCGCTGCGCACGGCGGCGGCGAGCGCGGTGGCCACACGGGCGTTGGCGCGACCTGGCAGCCGGGTGGTGGCGCTGCTGGGCAGCGGCCATCAGGCCTTGTGGCATGTGCATGCGCTGCGCGCCGTGCTCCCGGTCACACGGCTGCAGTTGTGGAGCCGCTCCGCAGCGGGCGTGGCGCGGTTCATGGCGCATCTCGGCCCGATGCAGGGTGTGGATGTGGTGGCCATGGGCAATGCGCACGACGCCGTGGCCGGGGCGGACGTGGTGTGCACCGTGTCGTCCGCGCGCGAGCCGATCCTGCACGGGGC
This sequence comes from Rhodoferax sp., assembly GCA_031416855.1. Lineage (GTDB taxonomy): Bacteria > Pseudomonadota > Gammaproteobacteria > Burkholderiales > Burkholderiaceae_C > CAISIP01. Next base: position 2,387 of record JANOUM010000409.1, read on the forward strand.
CTGGCTCGCACCGGGCCAGCATGTCAACCTGGTGGGTGCCAGCGTGGCGGCTGCGCGTGAGGCCGACAACACGGTGGTGCGGCGCAGCCGTTTTTTCGTCGACGCGCGAGCCAGTGCCGCAGTGCAGGCCGGCGAGTGGCTGGGCGCGTTGCGCGACGGCGTGGTGGGCCCGTCGCACCTGCTGGGCGAGATCGGCGAGGTACTGCTGGGCCGGGTGCCCGGGCGTCTGACCGATGCCGATATCACGGTCTACAAGTCCTTGGGCCACACCGCACAGGACCTGGCCGCGGCGAACGCAGTCTACCGCCAGGCGCTGGTGAGCACCGACTTCCGCGATATCGCCTGGTAGTGCGCTGCTTGCCAGCCCGCCCGAGGTGTCCTGCCGGCGCGTGGCGAAGGGCACTTGGCCCTGAATCCGCCTATTTTCCGGGCAATACCGCCGTGCCCAGTGGCACTGCGGTCACGCTGTTCTGCGGCGAGCCGTCGATCAGCCGGTCGGAGTAGGTCAGGTAGACCAGCACATTGCGCTTGCGGTCGACCATGCGCACCACGCGCAGTTTCTTGAACACTACCGAGATGCGCTCGTTGAACATCTCCTCCTGCGCCTCCAGCGTCTTGTCGGTGAACGAGATCGGGCCGACCTGCCGGCAGGCGATGGATGCCTCGGATTTGTCCTCGGCCAGGCCGATCGCCCCCATCACGCCGCCAGTCTTGGCACGCGACACATAACAGGTCACACCCTTGACTTTCGGGTCGTCGTAGGCATCGACCACGACCTTGTGGTTGGCTCCGATCAGGATGAATGCGGTGGAGACTTCGCCCACCTGATCGGCCCGCACGCAGGCGACCAGGGCGAGGGACAGCAGGGCGGCGGGTAGTCTTTTCATGGGGCAGGTGCTTTCTGGGGTCAATCGGAAAGGCCACGGTACCAGTACCGGTAGCGCTGCCGCAAGCCATAACGCGCATATAGCTGCCGCGCGCCGACAGCGTTCACCCAGTGGTTTACCGAGCGCGCCCGTTTGACCTGACCGGGCAGCAGGCGCAGCAGCCAGCCGTCGTACATCAGCTGCCCGGGCGGGGTCGAGGACTTGAGCCCGAGTAGGCTGACAAGGCCTCCATGCTGCGCATTGCGGTATTCGCCCTTGGGAACGGCCCGGCGGGCTCATGCCAAACGCATTTGCGCCGATATGCCTGTGGAGGTGCCGCATTTCGGGGCACGGGGGACTGGTCGTGAACCTATTGCAAGACCCAGGCGAGCCGGTGGGCATGGACTTTCGTTCGGCGCGTTTTCGTGACCAGGCCGGTGCGCTGGCCCGCATGACCGGTTGCCCGCTGGTGGTGTGCCGGCAGGAGCTGTTCATCGCCGAGGGCGACGCGGTCGAAGCCTTCATGATGCTCGAGCAGCGCCATGCTGCCCTGTCGGTGGACGAGGGCCGGCACTGAGCGCGTGCCGCGCCGACGTGCACAGCTTCAGCGGCTGGCCCAGGGGAATACGGGATGGAACAGGCGGTCGGGGGGAAGGTTGCCGAAGGCCCGCTGCTGGTGGCTGTCCATGAGTTTCCTGAACTGGCTGTTGGCCTGGTCTTGCAGGCTCCGCATGTCGACGCCCGGCACCGCGAAATCCTCCATCACGCAGCGCCCGGCGATGTAGCTGGCGCGGCAATCGGTTCCGCGGCCTGACAGCAGCAGGTTCTTGAACGGGTCGAAGAAGGGGCCGAGGTGGGGCGCCTGCAGGTCGAACACCACGATGTCAGACGCCTGGGCCAGCCCGGCCAGTCCACGCGGCTCGTCCCAGAACTGGTCGAGGGCCCGGTCACGGCGCACGTAGGTCATGCCGCTCATGTAACAGGGCCCCAGGTAGGTGCGGATGCCCAGCTCGCCGGCAATCGCCGCCACCCGTGCGAACTCGTCGTAGGTTTCTGCCCACTGCCGGTAATACATCGAGGTGATCGGCAAGGCCGTGGTGATCCCGTTTCGGATCAGCTGCGTGAAGGCATAGCGGACCTTGAACGCCTCCTCGTCGGGCGTATAGGACTCGCGCGAACCCTGGTGCAGGTAGTCTTCGGACCGCAGGCGCCCCATCTCCCGGCGGTCACCGTTGTCCATGCCCAGCACACCCGAATCGAGATTTCCCAGTGCGTCGAGGTCGATCAGCCCGGGGCCGATCAGGGCCTGCCCGTAGTCCACGGTGCGCTCGACATGGCCCGGGAAATCGCGGCCGACAAATTCGATCCTGTTGCCGGCGAAGACGACCTCCGCGTCGCGCCACAGTTCATGCGAAGCGCCATTGAACCCGACCACAAACGATGCCTTCAGGCTAGTGCGCATGGCTGATCATGACGCGCCCGGCCATGCCGTGCGCCTGCGTCATGTCGGCAATACGCTCGATCTCCCAGCGGCCCAGGTCCCCCGGGTCGTGCAGGTGGATATCGAGCCCGCGGTCATAGTGTGTGGCCAGGTCGAAAATCGTCTCCAGGTGCCGGATCGGGTCCCGGTCGATGGTGGCCGGGTCGATGCCTCCGACCAGATCGACTCCGAGTTCCAGCGCCTGGCGCATCAGGTCTGTCGCGCGCCGGTTGCCAACACGGCGGGTGCGTTGTTCGACGCTATGGCTGTGTTCATCGAGTCACGACCGGTACGATCCCTGCACAATCTGTGGCCCGTACGTCTCGTGCAGACTGATTTGCCTTGTTTATAAGGAGCGTCCCCATGACCCATTCCCTGCTGCCAGCGGCGCTGTCGCGCCGTGCCGCTATGCAATCCCTGGCCTGTGCTGCCACGGCGCTGGCATTGCCCGCGTGGGCCGCCTGGCCGGACAAACCGATCAGGATCATCGTGACCTTTCCGCCGGGCGGCGCCAGCGACATCGTGGCGCGCGTGATGGCCGAGCAGCTGGCC
>JANOUM010000410.1:0-1652 GCA_031416855.1 Rhodoferax sp.
CGACCATGTGATCGACATGGGGCTGGGCGCCGGCGTGCATGGCGGGCGGGTGATTGCGCAGGGTACGTTCGACGACATCCAGGCCAGCGCCGAATCGCTCACCGGCAAGTACCTGGCGCGTGTGCTGCAGATCGCCGTCCCAAAGCGGCGCACCGCCTGGCTGCCGACCGTGCAGGCGACGCCGGAACCCGCAAAGGCCGCGTCGCGCGGACCCGCCAGCGCCGCTGCCGTGGCCTGGGCCGAGCGCAACGCTGCACACCGGGCCACCCAGGGCGAGCTGCAGGCGATCCGTGTGATCGGCGCCACCGGCAACAACCTGCGCAACGTCACAGTCGAGTTCCCGGTGGGCCTGCTGACCTGCGTGACCGGTGTCTCGGGCTCGGGCAAGTCGACGTTGGTCAACGACACGCTGTACAGCGCCGTGGCGCGCCAGCTGTACCGCGCCCACGACGAACCGGCGGCCCACGAAGACATCCAGGGCATCGAGCACTTTGACAAGGTCATCAACGTCGACCAGTCCCCGATTGGCCGCACGCCGCGCTCCAATCCGGCCACCTACACCGGCATGTTCACCGCCATCCGCGAACTGATGGCCGAGATGAACATGGCGCGGGAACGCGGTTACGGCCCGGGGCGGTTCAGCTTCAACGTGGCCGGTGGTCGCTGCGAGGCCTGCCAGGGCGACGGCGTCAGGAAAGTGGAGATGCATTTCCTGCCCGATGTCTACGTGTCCTGCGATGTCTGCCACGGCCAGCGCTACAACCGCGAGACGCTCGAGGTGCAGTACAAGGGCCGCAACATCGCCCAGGTGCTGGATCTCACGGTCGAGGCGGCAGCCGAGTTCTTCAAGGCGGTTCCGACCATCATCCGCAAACTGCAGACGCAGCTCGATGTCGGGCTGTCCTATATCAAGCTCGGTCAGGCGGCCACGACGCTGTCGGGCGGCGAGGCACAACGCGTCAAGCTGGCGCTGGAACTGTCCAAGCGCGACACCGGGCGCACCCTGTACATCCTGGACGAACCCACCACCGGATTGCATTTTGCCGACATCGACCTGCTGCTCAAGGTCCTGCAGCACCTGCGCGATGCCGGCAACACCATCGTGGTGATCGAGCACAACCTGGACGTGATCAAGACGGCTGACTGGCTCATCGACATGGGGCCGGAAGGCGGTGCCGGTGGCGGGCAGGTGGTGGGGGTGGGTACGCCGGAGGAGATCGCGGCGCTGGACCAGAGCCATACCGGGCGGTATTTGAAACGCGTGCTGTAAGCGGCTCGGTCGCCGGGGCGGGAGCAAATTACAATCTACCCATATTGTTCGATATGGGTACCCATATGAAGACCACGATCGAATTGTCGGACTCGCTTTTCAGCTCTGCCAAGGAACTGGCACAAGCGCGCCAGACGACGTTTCGCGCGTTGGTGGAAGAAGGCTTGCGCCGCGTGCTGAGTGACTCCCAGACCAAGGCCAGGCCAGCCTTCAAACTCAAGGACGCCCGTGTCCGGGGCACGGAGATGCTGGTGGCAGATGCGCGCCGCTGGCAGCAGATGGAAGAAGAACACGTAATCGCGCGCGTCATCAAGCCCGTGCCATGATCGCGGTCGATACCAATATCCTGGTATACGCGCACCGGGGTGAATCCACCTTCCAC